>CAMYOP010000318.1 GCA_947260045.1 uncultured Desulfobulbaceae bacterium | reverse complement strand
CTTCTTGAATAGCTTGACTGCGATTCATAAATTTATGATTTTTGATGAGTTTATCTATTTCTGAAATAAAGTCTTCATCTAATGTGATAGCAATTTTTGTTTTACTCATTTTACACCTCCATGGTATTACTATATATCATACCATGAGATATTTCAAGTATTTTTTGAAACATAACGCAAAGCTCACTGACGAGTACAAGAATGTCGTTAAAGAGCTAAAAGACGATTTGCATACATAAATCTATACGCTCTCAAATTTAATGTTGCTGGTACTCGTTCATGTGGAGCGCCTTGTTAGAAACAGATTTTTTGTCTTTGTGTTACGTCCCACCAATACGAGACCGCTTTTAGGGGTCTAATTCCCACCTAAATAGTACCACTTTAAGGGTACCTATTCCCAGCAAAACGAGACCGGTATTTTGGGGTTCATTCCCAGCAAACCGAGACCACCTGAGAAAGCTGTTATCATGTCTTCTGTTGAATTCATAAAGGAGGCATTGATGACAAAGCAGAACAGGAGGCGGTTAATGGAGAGGAAGATAGTAGAACAGCTGGTTTCGGGAAAAAGTTTTAATAACGTATGCCGTGATCTGAAAGTGGGGAGGAACCGGGTGTCCCATATAAGAGAAATGGCTCGGGAATATGGATATCTGGACGGGAACACACCAATTCCCCCTTATCCTGAAGCACTATTCCCCGACCCAGTAGATGGGAGGTCATTGCAGAAGTCAGAAGCGGACATACAATTACAGGGACAGAAGAAATGGATTGAAGATCGTTTGCAAGCCGGATGGCAGCCAATCAGCATATATGAAGAACTTCCAGTGAGTATAGGACGCTCAAGCTTTTACCGGTTTTTACATCGGTATAAACTGACAAGTCTTGGAGAAGAGGCAAGGAGAAAGATTGTTGGAGAGATTATCCATGTACCAGGAGAGGCGCTCATCATTGACTGGGGCAAACTCAGGGATGTAATAGAACCTGAAACCGGCAAGAAACGGACTCTCTGGGCCTTTGTCGGAATAATGGGACACTCAAGATACATGATGGTCCGTCTTGTATGGACACACGATGTAACAACAACGCTTACAGTTCTTGAAGATATAATCAAAGAGCTGGGAGGAGTGGCAAAAAAGATCGTTTCAGACAATCCAAAGTGCTTTGCCCTTGAAGCCTCAAAGTATGAACCTCTCTTAAACCCAGCATATGAAAGGTTTGCCGCGCATTACGGGACCCAGATCGAATGTCTACCGCCCCGAACTCCGCAACTGAAGGGCAAAGTCGAGAGAATGATGCCTTTTGTAAGGAGACTATACCAGGCACATGGCGATGAATGGTACGGGCTTGCCGAGTCTCAGGAGTATATCAATAAAAAAGTGGCAATTGCCAATCAACGAATACACGGCACCACACGCAGAAGACCTGTTGATGTATTTTCAGAAGAAGAAAAAGCAGCATTAAAATCTTTACCGGCAATTGCATACGAAATTGAAGAGTTTCACGAAGGCAAGGTAAGAAAAGACGGCCATGTCCGTTTCCGTAACAAATACTACTCCGTAGAGGAGCAACACATTGGCCGGAAAGTGATAATCATAGGGAATTCCAAACAAGTGACTATCTATTATAAAGGCAAGTTAATAGAAGTCCATGCCCGCATTACAGACCCTTACATATCCAAAAGCACAAAAGACTGTCACAAGGCCCCATGGGAGCGTTCAATCAAGGAAGGATCTTACTATCGAAAGACAGCAGTAAAGCTTGGCCCTTATGTGGAAGAGGTTGTGGTCAGACTGCTGAAACAGGGCAACGGGTTTATTGATACAAGAAAGATATGGGGGATACTGTCCCTTGATAAGAAATATACAGATGTGCAGATAAATGAGGCATGCAGGAAGGCTTTATCCGTAGATGCTTACAACTACAGGAGTATTCTGGCATTGCTGCAACTTGAAGTAGAAATGCAGGGAGAACAAAAGACAGGCAAAGATGTCCTGCCACAAAACACAAAAACATACAAATTCACAAGACCCATAGAGGAATATAAACAACTATTAATACCAGGAGGTGAAGATGAACATCGAGACAGTCAACAATCAGTTTAAAACCCTCAAACTTCATACGGCAGCAACAGAGCTGCAGGAGGTGCTTGCAAAGCACAAAAAGGCAGTTTCCCTGTCATGGATCAGTGAATTGCTGGAACGTGAGATTGACTCCCGCAGGGAAAAGTCCCTGATGGCACGAATCAAGAAGGCCAATTTCCCGGAAATCACAACATTGGAGACATTTGACTGGTCCTTTAACCCGAAAATCAATAAACAACAGATTCATGAATTGGCTACATTGAACTTCATTGGAAACCATCAGATCTGTCTCTTTCTGGGTCAACCGGGAACAGGAAAAACACATCTGGCACTAGCTATAGGAATACTTGCAGCAAATAGAGGCTATCGTGTCTACTGTAACAGTTTAAAGAAACTGGCAGAGGAGATACTTCAAGCCAAGATGAAAAATAATCTCAACACCTTATTCAAAAAAATCCTTTCAGCCAAACTCTGGATTTTGGATGATTGGGGAGTAACAACCATGACCCGTGAAATTGCCGAGGAGGTATTTGATCTTTTGGACAGAAGGAAATACAGCTCGGCCATGATTCTGACATCAAACAGGGATGTTGATGAGTGGCCACAGGTATTTCCTGACCCGGTTCTGGCCAACGCGACCATTGATAGAATCTTTGACAGGGCAGAGATCTCCATCTTCAAGGGAAAAAGCTATCGCTTAAAAGGAAAAATCAAAGTGAAAAATGTTGACTTTAAAATGAAGAAGAAATAACATTATGAAATTGGTGGTCTCGGTTACCTGGGAATGAACCGGTCTCGATTA
>CAMYOP010000317.1:2941-4085 GCA_947260045.1 uncultured Desulfobulbaceae bacterium | reverse complement strand
ACCTCGTTCTCGGCTGGCACAACCATAATATCTGCGCCTAAGCGCTGGGTGCCTCTTTTCAAGCTCAGCTCAACAGAATCCATAATCGTGGTCACGGCAAAAAGAGTTGCTGCCACTACTGTAACGGAGAGGGTTATTGCAAGGCTTCGAAAAAGCTTTCTTCGTAAATTTTTTTGCGCAAGCCCAAGGATAGACAGTCGCATAACGGTATAATTCTCCTGATTACTGATCAATACGTCTGATAATTAGATAATTTCCACGGCAATCACATAAACCTCAGAGCGACTATTGTCTACTTAATCCGGTAATTATTTAATTAAAATGTAGGGGTATGAAAAAAAGGGGGGAAGAAAGTCTCCCCCCTTTTGGGGTGTTGTGAGGTATGTTGTACGTTTAATTATTCTTGCAATTCAGCAACAGTCTCTACAGATGCTGGAATTTTCTTGGTATCCCAAGCTACATCAACTGCACAAAGGAAAGGACGTCCGCCATCGATATCTTCATCGATTTCAACTTCAAGGGCGCCGTGACAAGATTTACATGCTGAGTAAACTTTCTCAATTCTTTTGGTTTTGACGTTAACAACTACAAGTGCTGCATCGGTAGCTTCAGGAACCTGACGAGAAGCAACGATTGCGTATTTTCCGTCTGGGGTGAAATCAACGTCATGAGGGTTTCCGCCGATAATGATGTTATCAACGACTTTACCACTTGCAAGATTAATAACTTTTACGGAACCAGGTGTAGCTGCTGCATCGGCATAGCCAACGCCAGAAGCTTTACCTTTTGTCAACTCAGATCCATCAGACTGCCAAAGCTCTGTTCCATCAGGGGTTACTTCTGCTCTATGGATAAAGTTACCTGCGCCATAAATCCTGGAGAGTGTTTTTTTGGTTTTCACGTCAACGACTGAGACAAAGGAACCAGGCATATCAGAGATATAAGCAAGTTTTCCGTCTTTAGAAAAGTTAATACCACAAATGGATTTTGATACGGGGAAGTTATCAACAAGCTTTTTGGTAGCTGGATCATAAATATAGACATTACCGTCTTTCATGTCAGATACCCAGATAGTTCCATCTGGTGCGTAGTTGGAACCACAATGTTTTTTACCGAATTTTTTCCACTCAGTCTGCTTACCGTC
>CAMYOP010000317.1:0-2895 GCA_947260045.1 uncultured Desulfobulbaceae bacterium | reverse complement strand
TTTAGATACTGTAAGAGCATCAGATGGTTTTCCATGATCAATTCGTCCGACTTCACCAGTTGCCAGGTCAACAGCAACGAGATGTCCACCGTGTCCCTGGATATAGGCAACACCACTAAGTTCTACTTCTGCGTATACAACATTTACAAACAGTGCAAACGCGGCCAGAGATGTTAATAAGGTTAACAAACTTTTTTTCATTTCTCCTCCAATAGTTACGATTCGCCAACTTGCCCAAGAGGCAATTTATAAGATTTTTTTGCTGAGTACAGTTAAAAAGCTGTCCACCTCCCCTGTTTTAAAGTTTTTTAATTTTTACCCAACGTTTCTGAAACTAGCCTTTTGATTGTGATACAACCTTTTCGAGCGATTCTTAGCAACTCTCCAAGAAGCCTCGAAAGACCACCATGTGGCACAACCACACAGTGGTACGATAACTTAAAATATTATTCATAAAAAGCAACAATTATTTTTAGGAAATCACTATTTTTTACTGCTGCGCAAGGGAAACAAAGGACGACTGAGGATGAATTTAAAAACAAAGAAACAATATTTTGCATAATAAATTAATGTAAAACGCCAAAAAAATCAAAACTATCGATAAATTCTAATACAAACCTTACAATTCACCTCCAGCAAGCTTATAGAAAACGAGATGATATGAAGAGAGACCAAGAAATAGGAATAAAAAGACAAATGATAGATAAATGGCTTTCTTTTTGAAAATATGTAAAGAATCTTCTAGCTTATCAATTCTTGACAACACAGGTATCACACCAGTCACCATACCAAAAAAGGCGCCTGGAATAAGGGTACCATAGAGGGCAAAGCCAATATAGGAATACTCTTTTTTAAGAATACAAAAAGGACAATGATGAAAAGGCATTGCATAAATATATGATGAAAACAGAGCGGTGATACCTATAAAGCCCAGAACAAGAAAACATGTCCAAACGCTCGCATAGAAATAATAAAGCACTTTAAGGTTAAATTTTTTGAGTGTTGAACCTACCAGTACAATCCATGCTGCGACACTATAATACAAAATCAAAAATGGCTTTTGCTCCACACTTTCAACCAGATTTACACTTCGGCTGCTTTCAGGTTCAAAAATAACCCCGCAACATGATGTTATAATTTCCGGATTCAGGTTCACCAGATACAAGGTTTGCAAGACAATATCAGTGAGGAGCAAGGGAAGAAGGACAAGCAATAAGATGTATTTTATCCGTACCAAGGGATACGATTCCACTGACACATCCAGCTTGTGAAGAACCAACCAGCAACCATAGGCAAATACACCAACCAACTTTAGAGAAAGGGCTGGCATGCCAAATTCATTTGCCTGCAAAGTACCAGTTGCACACATTGCACCAACAATAACCTGACAAAAGTCATCTGCTGCCAGAACAAATACTATCAGAGAAATAATCTGGATGAAAAGTGCGTACTCGACAAGGGATGAGCTCAGCCAGATTTCACTTTCCAGTCGAATCTGCCTGTTTGAATCGCTTTCTGGATCCCAATAACGCAAAACCATGACTGCTGTTCTGCAGCCAAAAAACATAAGAAACAGTACAGAGGCACTGAGTATAGACAGGGCAAGGCCCCAAGTGTTAAGCAGCATGCAACCGTCCGTCGCTAATATCAACTACTCTGTCAATGCTTGTATGCTCACTGACAAGCGGGTCATGGGAAGTGATAATTATAGTTTTACCCTCTGTGCGGAGCTGTTCGATAATGTCCATGAATTCGTAGGAAAGCCTGGTGTCAAGGTGGGCGGTTGGTTCGTCAGCAAGAATAATGGGGGGATTGTTTATCAGTGCTCGTGCAATGGCAACCCGTTGCAGCTCGCCTCCAGATATCTGGTTAGCCAGAAATTTACGCCTGTGGAAAATGCCAAGTTTTTCCATCAATTCAGCTGAGCGTTTTTTCCTTTTTGCTGGAGTAATTCCCAATGGTAATAGTGGCAATTCAATATTTTCGCTAACTGATATTTCTGGTAATATATTAAACTGCTGAAAGATAAAACCAATGGTATGGCGACGGTGAATTGTGAGAAAACGATCGGGTAAACGGGATAACTGCTTTCCAGCAATGGCGGCTTTGCCACTGGTTGGAGGAAAAATGCAACCGATCAAAGAAAGCAAGGTGGATTTACCAGAGCCACTTGGCCCGCGCAAACAGACTATTTCCTTTGCACAAACATCAAGACTGACATTTGAGAGTGCTGTCACCTGGTTAGGTTTTTCTTTATTATAAATTTTAGTAATGTTTTTTAATTCAATCAGCATAAATACAAGACTCCCTTGGAGCAACTCAATTTATTATCGTATTGCTGCGTCAGGTGGAACTATCGAACAACGCCAGGCAGGTATTACAGTCGCTGCCATATATGGAATAACTGAAAAGCACAAAAGCAGCAAAACATCACCAGGTCCTACTGTTGGAACAATTTCCAGATGGGTCTGCAAAACTGACCAACCAACCATCATTGGCCGCATGAGGGATGTTTCCAGATAAAAAACATGCAGGTATGCAAAAGAACATCCGGTTAGAAATGAAACACCAGCTATAACAATACTTTCCCAGCATTTCACAAATAGAATATCAGCAGTTTCAAAGCCCAAAATTTTTAGTATTGCGATTTCTCTTCTTTCTTCAGGTGAAAGCCCTGAAGCCTTATCCCAGGCAAGTATAATGAAAGCGGCTAGTGAAACCAATAAAAGCATTGAGGCAACACCGCCCCGCCACCCAAAAATTACTTGATAGGTTTTAAGTATCTGTGGCTTGGTAATAACTCTGGTGTCTGGCAGAATATCCGCTATTTTTTTTCCAATATTTTTTATTTCTGCAGGATTGGTCACAACAATCTGCAGGTCCGTTACTTTGCCC
>CAMYOP010000316.1 GCA_947260045.1 uncultured Desulfobulbaceae bacterium | reverse complement strand
TCCATTCATTTTCTCATGGTGTTGTAATACTATCTCAGCAACAGGCCACGGAAAATCAATGTTTTTTAGAATATCGTAACCTACCTGAGGATGGGTCCTGAGCAGACCTTTCTCTATTTCATTGAGTTTTCCAGGTTTTGATAAAAATTCAGCAGGCACGTAAATTTTACCAATATCATGGAGCAACGCTGCAATCCGAATACCATCAATGGTCTTACTGTCAAGCTCCATGAGTTCAGCAATTGCACAGGCCAGTTCGGTTACCCGTCTCTGGTGCCCTGCAGTATACGGGTCTCTGGTTTCAGAAGCTAGGGAAAGAGCATCTACAGTACCGTGCAAAGCCGTGTTGAGCATGTAGAGACTCTGCTTGAGTTCTTCTTCTGCATTTTTTCGATCAGTGACATCTCTGAAGGTGATTACTGCACCGACAATAGCATTTTTCTCTATCATTGGCGTGGCTTCATACTCGACAGGTAAGGAGGTGGTATCTTTTTTTTGGAAAAAGGCATTATTCGCAGTATATGTTTCGCCAGAGAGAATGGTTCGAAGCACAGGGCAAGACGTTTTGCTGTGTTTGTCAGGAGGTAGTACTCTATGGTGAAAGACTTCATGGAAATTATGGCCGATCAGATCTTCGGAACTGTATCCTGTGATAGCCAGTACGGCAGGATTTATAAAAGTGATCATACTGTGTTCATCAACCCCGCAAATACCCTCTGCAACTGCATCTAAAATAAGCTTGTTTTGCCGGTGGAGCTGTTTAATCTTATTGGTTCTTTTTCGAACGACAAGTTCAAGCTCATTTTTTGCCTGTTGGAGAGCCTCTTCTGCTTTTTTTCGTTCAATAACGCCTGCAAGGGTGTTGGCAATTGATATGATGAAATTTTCTTCAGTTTTGGTTTTTTTGTGATCAGCGGTAACATACAAGTTGATGACCCCAAGAAGTCGATTTCCAAAAAGTATGGGTGCGCAGTAGTGTCCATGGTTTGGCATATTTTTAAATTGAATTGAATGATTACCGTCAACACAGTTTTTAAATATTATACTTTTACATTCTGCTGCTTTTCCACAGAGACATTCACCAATATCAATGGTTGAACAGGATACAAGAAGCTCAGGAGGAAGATCTTTATGGGCAATCAATTCAAGCTTGGTTCTCTCCTGATTAACCAGGAAAATGCAGCCTTTTGATTCAAGAGCCAGCCAGGGAATGGAGAGGATTAATTCGAGCGTCCTGAACATTTGATCTTTCAGTGAAATTGGCTCAAGAGAAACTTTCAGGTTTTCCACTGTTATTTCAAGTTCTTCTTTTGCCTGCTGAAGTGCCTCCTCAGCCCTTTTTCTTTCTATAACACCAGTCAGGGTATTGGCAACGGCAGTGAGAAATTCTATTTCAACATTTTCTTTTTTATGACCATGACTTACATAGAGGTTTATGACTCCAAGCAGACGATCACCTGAAAGAATGGGTACACAATAGTGTCCATGTTGATGAATGCCTTCATAGGTGGTGTCGTGCCGATCATCGAGTTCTTTTGCAAAAATAATTTCTTTGGTGGATGCTGCTCTGCCGCACAGGCAATATCCAAAAGGAACCCCAGCACAAGATTTTAATAGGATATCAGGAAGATTACGCTGGGCAATTAGTCTTAATTTCTTGCCTTCATGATCTGCAACAAATATGCAGCCTTTTGCTTCAATGGTTAACCATGGTACGGCAAGGATTAAATCAAGGGTCTGCTCAAGTTGTTCTTTGAGTGAAAGCGGTTTCAGAGACAATTCTAAAACTTTAGAGATTGTATACTGAATCCAGTAATTTCGTTCTAAAAGGACTTTTTCTTCAGTCATACCCATGGACTTGTCACCTTAAGAAGTTAGGTTTCTATCTGGCTGAAAAAATACAGTCTGGACTTGTCTATGACGGGAGTCTTTTATGAAAAAATTCCCTTCATAAGCTGCTGTTGTGCTGTTAATTCCGCAACGTTCCCCTCAAAAAATGGAAAAACAGTGATGTAACAATGCTGCCGGCCTTAGAAATTAAACCATGGTTTTTTCTTGCTTGTATAGAGCACGACACGATTTCGCCCTTTTTTCTTGGCCTCGTACAGTGCTTCATCTGCAAACCCTATAAATTCATTCTTTTTAAAGAGTGAACCCTGGGGTTTTGCACTGGCAATACCTATGGAGATGGTAACATGATAGCTGTCTTCATCATCTTCAAAAGCATAGTCATCAATAAATTTGCAGAGCTTTTCTGCAACGTTGAGCGCCCCTTTGCTATCGGTTTCTGGAAGTACTATAACAAATTCTTCTCCACCATAGCGGGCAAACACATCGTATTCACGAATGTTTTCTGTGATTACCTTGCAAAATTCTTTTAAAATGAAATCCCCTGTCTGGTGGCCGAAGCTATCATTAAATTTTTTAAAGTTGTCTATGTCTGCCAGCAAGATAGAAAGGGTTTTATCATTTCGAATGGATCTGTTGATTTCTTTATCTAGAAAGTTCTGAAAAAAACGATGGTTGTATGCTCCCGTCATTTCATCTATGTTGGCGAGATTTTCGAGAATTTTATTTTTTTGTTCCAGCTCTTTTGTCAGGTTTTCCAGTGAAATCTTTGAGGCCAGAAGCTCACGGTTCATTTCCTCGTAACTCATGTTGAGCAGGCTCAGTCGTAAATTCGCTTCCTGGAGAATTTCTTCAACAGGTTTGGTCGGTTTGATTTTAATACCGATGTCTCTTGCGGTCTGATCAACTTTTTTATGAATTTTTTCCAGGATTTTGTTGACAGCCAAGGGCTTGAGCTTGAGAAGTTTTTTGGCTTCACGTCGAAATTGTTTGTGAAATTCCTCTGGCGTCTCTGAGTGGAGTAATTCCATCAGCAGATCGGCAAGATATATTGCACT
>CAMYOP010000315.1 GCA_947260045.1 uncultured Desulfobulbaceae bacterium | reverse complement strand
TTATAGTGCATCAAGTGAAGAAAAACCCTGCAGTTTTGGTTGCTGTTGCACCTCAACTATACGAGAAATTATGCTTGTCCCTCTTTCCTATTATCGAAGAAATGCGAATTGAAGACTATCTTAAAGTGTTTAATCAAATGGCTCTTCACCCAATATCAGCAGTAAGAAAAAATGCTTTTGAGCTTCTCAACGAAAGAGACCTCATTAAACCGAACGAACTCTTTGCCCTTATAGAATATCCTGACGAAGAAATTCGTGATAAAATATTCTATTTGCTTGGTCGGGAAAAAAATGAACAGTCTGAAAAACTCTTACTATCTTACCTGGAAGAAGGTGTTTTCAAAATCAATACGCCACAGCATCTTGAAAATTGCTATAATGCCCTTGGACATTGCGCAGGAAAATATGCCCTTCCATTTCTTCGAAAAATTTTACTTGGTGCCAACTGGAAAAAGATGTTCAGCCGTGATGACCACCATCACAAACAGGGTGCAGCCTCTGCTCTTAAATCTTTACGGCTTCAAGAAGCAAATATGATCTTAGCTGAGGCAGCTGACTCTAAACAACCTGATGTACGTCTTGCCGTACGTAAGGTAATGGGGAAATAGATGGTAACATCGTCTGATAAGTATCCTACCATTAGCGAACCAGGAAAAGATCCCGCTGAAGGCCAAAAATTTATTCAAGCACTGAACAACCTTCTCAGCACCGCAAGAATACATCAAGATAACAACAGCTTACTCATAAATTGCGTCCAAACATTTATTAATTTTATCGAAAAACTACTCCATGACGATGATGAAGTTACCTTATTGGTTTCTGGAGGAGGGTTCTACCTGCAGCAGGAAAAACTACTTCTAGAGCGCAATGCTGCAGGACTCGCCCGTAAGTTACTCAAGTTCTTTGAAGAGCGTGGAATACATGGCCTTCGCTTCTACCGAGGAACCACATACAGCTCGGTGGAAAACATTGCCGGATTTGCAAGACTGCTCAACAACTGTGTCAGGAAAGACGATTCACTCCTCTGGCTGAGTCAGGAGATGGAAAAACACAAGATCACATGGACAGAAATAATTGATCCAAGCCAGACAAGCTCAATTGAATCTATATTTTCCGATGCACCTTTGGATAATTCAGGAGCATCAGAAATAATTAAAAAAGAAACACCGCAAGAGGAGCTTTCCCAAAAAAAACAGAGCAAAGCAAAAAAACAAAAAGAAAAAAGAACAGACAAGCATGTTACCGGCAAAATACGTCAGCAAAAGAAGGCAATGCGCACCTATGGTTATGCCATGCATTCCCTTCACAACCTCTCTTCCAAACTTTCCAGCAATAAAAATGCTGGTTTAGGAAAAGTCATCCAGCCCATCCAAAAAATGGTCGACCTGATTATGGATGACGATAATATCTTGCTCGGCTTAAGTACTATCCGTGACTATGACGATTATACCTTTACCCATTCAGTCAATGTGGCCATACTTTCTGTATGCCTTGGCCACAGAACTGGATTATCCCGAGCATCACTTGGAAGACTTGGTCTTTGCGGACTTTTTCACGACCTTGGCAAAATAGATGTACCTAAAGATGTTCTTAATAAACCTGGAAAACTCGATGATGGCGAATTTAAATTACTAAAAAAGCATTCACTCAACAGTGTTCGCAGAATTATCCATTTACGGGCCTCCTTTGACAGAAAATCTAATATCATCCTTGCCCCTTTTGAGCATCACCTTAGATTTGACCTAACTGGCTACCCGGAAACCCCAAGGAAAAAACCGATAAGCCTCATGGGTAGAATTGTGGCTATTGCTGATGTATACGACGCTATTACCTCAAAGCGCATCTATCGGGATACCTTTATGAGTCCGGACCAGGCACTTGGTTTTATGCAAAAAGGAGCAGGAACGGATTTTGATCCGATTTTATTAAAACTCTTCATCAATATGCTTGGCATCTACCCTCTTGGAACAATCTTACGCCTTGAAGATAATAGCCTTGGAATAGTCACCAGCAATGATGAAAATACAGATGAGTTATGGGCGATCCTTCTGAAGGAAGACAAAAAAAATGGGGGATACATTAAAGGTAAATTAATTAACCTTGGTAAATGGGACTCTGTTAACAAATGTTTTAATCGCCAAATAGTTGAGACCTATCATGCCTCGGCACTCGGCATTCAGCCGGCAACCTTTTTGTTTGCAGATGCTCTTGCCCCTAAAGGTTAGTCCCTTTGTTTTTTCAAATTTTTTGTGTTTTAAGAGGCTCTGCAAGCCCCAGTTCGCCGTGTACCTGTTGTATATGACCAATATCACACCAATCTTTACCCAATAGACAAGTTCCATAAGCGTCAATGGCCACAGGGTCTGAGCCAGCAGCAACAATGCCCACAGGGGGATCACATGTAGGCCCCCAAAGGTGAGATTCTGCCATGCCAATGGAAGCATCAAGTAGAGTAAAATCGGGTGTCCTGTACCTATTTAAATCAGCCACAGACTCCTGGATACGTGTATGAAAAGCAGATTTTTTCCAACTATTTCCCTGCCTGTAATGGGAAGGAGGAACTGCGCCCATCATATTTTTCATGGTCATGGTTACCCCTGCCAGGGTATGTACCTTTAAGACTGGCACCGAGAGCAAAAAACTCTCACAGACTATCTTTGGAAGATACATTTCCGGCCATCGCTGACAATCCGATCTTTCAAAACGAACGAGTTCTGCCTCATTCAAGTCAACCAGTTCCACTTGTTTTTCTCTGGCAAGATCAGCATATCCGAGTTCCTGAAATGGAAGCCAGGTATCATAATTGAGAGCACCTGTCCCTTCCCCTATAATGATTTCTGCCGACACTCTTTCCTGAAGGTACTCAAGCAGTGCCTTTATCAAGCTCACTGGTGTTGTAATTGGCGGTTGCAGAT
>CAMYOP010000314.1 GCA_947260045.1 uncultured Desulfobulbaceae bacterium | reverse complement strand
TGATACAGCAAAGAAGGCATATCCTATATCCCTGCTCTGTCTGGTAATGCAAGTGAGCCGGAGTGGGTATTATTTTTGGAGTAACAGGGGCAAATCCCTGCGGCAGAAGGAAAGAGAACAGCTGATACCCAAAGTTAAAGTAATTCATCGCCAATCAAAAGGCTCTTATGGTGCACGTCGGATTTCTGAGGAATTGGAAGCGCAAGGAGAGTCCTGCGGACGAGCGAAAGCCGGTACCCTGATGCGGCTTGCTGGTGTAACAGCAAAACAGAAGAGAAAGTTCAAAGCAACAACAGACAGTAAACATGATTTTCCTGTAGCACCGAACCTCCTTGAAAGGAATTTTACAGTGGCAGAGCCGGACCGGGTTTACTGTTCTGATATTACGTACATTTGGACAAGGGAAGGTTGGCTCTACCTCGCAATTGTTCTGGACCTGTTCTCCCGCAAGGTGGTTGGCTGGTCAATGAATAATCGGATGACGAAGCAATTAGTACTTGATGCCCTCAATATGGCAACCTGGCATCGACGACCAGAGGCAAGGCTTATTTTCCATTCAGATCGTGGCAGTCAATATTGTAGCCATGAATTTCAGAAACAATTGAAAAAGCATGGGATGCTTAGCAGTATGAGTCGAAAAGGTGACTGTTGGGATAACAGTGTAGCCGAAAGCTTCTTCGCTAGCCTAAAAATAGAGCGTGTGTTTGACTCGACATATAATACCCGCGAAGAAGCTCGGCAGGATATATTCGATTATATCGAGATGTTTTACAACAGCAAGCGCCGTCACTCTTACCTCGGCTATCTGAGCCCAAACTCTTACCTCGGCTATCTGAGCCCAAAAGAGTTTGAAAAAATGATGGCCTTAAAAAAAGCAGCTTAAGAAAAATGTCCATTTTTACTGGACCACATCAACCAAGGCCATTTCTGTGAAAGCAGGAATCCAGCATCCACTTGCAGCCGAAAGTGTAAAAAAACTTTTAGCTAAGTTTTCTACAGAGCCATGTAGGTAAATACACCATGGTGGACGCCTTCCACCCTATCTTCATTTATTGCGGGTTCGGACTCTCCAATGTTTTCTTCCTTGGGTAAGTAGCCAGTGTAACTCTGCCATTTTCCCTACTGTATGTAATTGAGTCGGAACAAGCAAAATAGTAAATATTATCATTTTTGCCTTGGTTGTTTTTGTGATATCCTTTTTATAAAGTAAATGCTGTCACTCAATGAAAGCATTGCACTGCAAATTATCAGATGAAAAATGCAGACTTGGCTAAATCAATGCTAACCAGACACATCAACTCTCCTAAAAGCATTAGAAGGCAAATCAAATTCCACCTTACTTGTCAACTGATCTACAGGTCACTTAATCTTTAAGATACAAAACACATACCACCTTGTCGGAGTATTTGTCCTTGCAACAGAAATCGAATTTCGTCGACTCTCTCAAAAATCTCTCCTGGCTTTTTAAGGACAATGATTTTATCCTTTCTTATGCCCTCTTCTCTTCTTGGCAGCATCTGATTGTGCAGGATGGGTGCCTCGTGGATAGTCATCTGCTTATGCATTGACTATCTCATACATAAAGAAATACTCAAATAAACAGGAAGACTTATCAATGCTTTTACGGGCTAAAACCGTTCTCATACTTATCAGTGCCTTGTCCTTGCTTGGATTTCTCAGCATCGGCTTTTTCCTCCAGGTTATCAGGCCAAGCTTTCTAACTATTGAAGAGCAAGAGGCCACCCGTGACCTGCAGCGGGTCATCTACTCGATCACGAATGAAACCAACCACTTAAATTCACTGAATCATGATTGGGCTGCCTGGGACGTTACGTATGATTTTATGCGATCTGGCTTTGATGATTATGTTGAAGAAAACCTTCCCGTAAGTTCATTCACTGACAACTCTCTGAATGTAATTCATTTCTATGATGTAGAGGGTAAGCTGATATGGGGAGAAGCACGTGATCTGGAAACTGAGGAATTAATCAATATAGAAAGTCTTTCCAGGAAGCGTTTGCCGGAAGATCATCTCTTGTTCAAGTTTGCATTTGAAAACCACCCTCTTTCTGAAGTTGCGATTACTGGACTATGGATGACTGAGCATGGGGCCATGTTGATATCAAGCAGACCGATTTTAGACAATAATAATGAAGGACCGGTCCAGGGTACGCTGCTCATGGGGCGATTCCTGGATGACACGGTTGTCGAGAAACTCAATCAACAGACAAGGGTCAAATTCAACGTTGTTCCGATAGATTCGGACACGTTATCAAAATCTGTACAAAATCTGCAAATGCTCGACCAGGAAAATTCATTTTATATCGAAAGGAAAAGTGATGCCAAATTGAATATGTTTGCCACTTTTCCTGACCTCAAGGGAAATGCCGGGGTATTGATACGAGCGGATAAAAAAAGAGAAATTTATGAAAAAAGCCAGACCGTGATGAAGTATACCATCGTCTCGATTTTGCTTTCAATCGTTACGGTTTTTGTGTTTCTGTCCATTTCAATGCAAAAAATTATTATCGGACCGTTAAACTCCCTCACCCAACACGTTCTTGAAATCGGCCATTCCGGTAATTTAACATCGCAAATAACTGTCCGGAGTAAAGATGAAATTGGCATTCTGGCCAAAGAGTGTAATGCAATGACGGCCAAGCTCTATGAAACAAAAAATGCCTTACAGGAACAATCTTTTCAGTTGGGGATGGCTGAACTGGCATCAGGAATCATGCATAACTTGCGTAATACACTCCATGTACTCTTCATCAATATCGAAAAACTACGGAAAACAGTTGAAAACGTACCTGTGGAGCAAATAGCCGCAGCCCGCAAGGAACTCGGTCAACTACACGAAAACGAGAACAGAAAAGCTGATATAATTGATTTTTTGGACACGACCAATACAAGTTTGCTTGCATTCATTGCCAGAACAAAAACTCAACTTGACGCAATAAAGCCTTTAGCGGATGAAATGGAAACTGTACTTAAAAATTTTGAGAAATGGGCCTATAGAGATAAGGTGGAAGAAACAATATTGGTGGAAAGCCTTATTCATGAATCAAATCAATTCTTGCATGTCAATTATCGTGATTCAATATCGTTGATTGTAAAACCAGGGGTAAAGAATGTCGGACATATCAAGGCAAATCGTATTCTGCTGATACAGGTGTTAATAAACCTCTTGACCAACGCAGCAGAATCAATCAGTCGAGTGCAGGGGCAGCAAGGTGAAATCAGTTTCGATGCGATGCTTGAAAAAAGGCCCTCTGGAGAGGTTGTTCATATCACGCTGTGTGATAATGGCGAAGGAATGGATAACGATGTCCTGCCCCATATATTTAAAAGGGGATTCACCACAAAAAATAGAGGAAAAACAGGCTTAGGCCTGCATTGGTGTGCCAATGCCACGGAAAAAATGGATGGTGAATTATATGCAGAAAATACAGATTTCGGTCAGGGGGCCTGTTTCCATTTGCTCTTACCCAAAAAAGATGAGACATGAAACTTCTTGAAAAATGTGAGCCTGTTCAACTTGAATTCCGCTTAGATTATGTCGCATTTTGAATCCTCTACATATCGCATTCTTGTTGTAGATGACGAGCCGGACATCCTGGAAAGTTATAAAAATATCCTGGTGCCGGAACAGGATGATGATGTTTTTGCTGAACTCAAGGCTAAGGCAAGAGCATTATATGGAGAACACCCCGATAATGTAGAAAAAAATATTTTTGAAC
>CAMYOP010000313.1 GCA_947260045.1 uncultured Desulfobulbaceae bacterium | reverse complement strand
ACAGGCTGAGATGGTTACGCCAAGTATCAATAAAACAGCTAACACGCCTGCAATTTTTTCACTTGGGATAATTTTTCGCAGCAATTTTTCAAAAAATTTGCAAAGAGCGCCAATCATACAAACTGGATGGTAAAACCATCTCGGATCTCCCAGGAGCCAATCCAGGATAAAAGCGCTCCAAAATACCCCTAGAAATATCATTACAATCCAAGAATTTGGTAAATTACTTTCATATCTACATTTTTACGGAATACACCAGCCAACCTGTCCAAAGCCGGCTCCAGGTCGAAACATGTTTTTTCACCAGCATAAGCAGCTAATCCTTTACGCTGCCTCAGGCTGTCTATAAAATAGCGTCGATACCCATCCGCATCGAAAATACCATGTAAGTAACTTCCCCAGACCTGTCCATTTTCCGTACTAAAGCCGCACCTTGAACCATCGTCAAAGCAGAGCACATTTTCTCCATCTCCCTGGCTTAGGCCGTGATGAATCTCATAGCCGGAAACTTTCCTGCCAGAGAGAACGTGCACACCCTCTTTTCGAGTCAAAGTCTTTTCAGGAGCAAGCTGCGTTTTAATTGGCAGCAAGTCAAGCCCCCTGACTTGACCTCCATATTTATCCTCTATACAATGTGGATCGCTAATGACGGAGCCAAGAATCTGAAATCCTCCACAAATCCCGACAATCTCACATCCTGAGGCAACCAATTCCTTTATTTTGTCAACAAGCCCTGATTGCTCCAAAAATTGTAGATCTTTTATAACGTTTTTGCTGCCTGGTAAAAGTATCGCGTCTGGCAATCCTAGCTCATCTGGCTTTTTAATTATGCGGAGCCAGACATCGGGTTCATATAAAAATGGCTCAACATCCGTAAAATTTGAGATATGAGGAACATCTATTACAGCTATTTCCACATGGGCCCCTGCTGGCTTTTTAGTGTTACAAAGGCCTGCTTTAAAGCTGACGGAATCTTCCTGGGGGAGACCAAGATCATTAAGAAAAGGGATCACGCCCAGTATAGGGTAGCCAGTACGGTCATAGATATACCTATGAGCATCATCTAAAAGGCTGGCATCACCGCGAAAACGGTTAACCATAAATCCAGCAAGTAAATCCCGCTCCCACTCAGACATAACTTCAAGATGTCCAATAAATGAGGCATACACTCCTCCACGATCAATATCACCAGCAAGCAGTACTTTAGCGTCAGCATATTGAGCCATCCGCATATTGACGATATCATGGGATTTAAGGTTCACCTCACCGGGACTTCCTGCACCTTCCAACACAAGAGCATCAAAATCTAGAGCCAATTGATCATATGATTTGTGAACCTGTTCAAGAATTTTGGCCTTAAATTGGATATAATTTGTAACATCCATATTGCCAGCCACTTTCCCATTTACAATCACCTGAGAGCCAACATCTGAGGATGGTTTCAACAGGACAGGGTTCATACGCACATCCGGATCAAGTCGGCAGGCTTGAGCCTGGACTACCTGAGCTCTTCCCATTTCACCGCCGTCGCGGGTAACATAGGAATTAAGAGACATATTCTGAGCTTTAAATGGAGCGACCCGGACGCCATCCTGCAGAAGTACTCTGCACAGAGCTGCCACCAGCACACTTTTGCCGACATCAGACCCTGTCCCAAGAAACATAATGGCGGGCGTTTTCTTTTTTTTCGTACATGGAACCTTTGTGACCTTTATTACTCCCAACAAATCTTCCAGAACATTTAACAGTTGGTCCTGCTCGGCCTCTGTACGCAAGGCAAGCCTGAAATATTTTCTATCAAGTCCTTCATAATTATCGCAGACACGAATTGCTATTTTGGCTTTTTCCAGTAAATGTTGTGCAATTTTTGGCCCATCCAGGTCTGGATGTTCTGATTTTATCAAAAGAAAATTAGCATCAGAATCAAATACCGTAAGATGCTGAATATTTTGGAGCCTTGCTTGAAAAAGAGGCCTGTTTATCTGCACATATTGACATGACGCATCAACATACTGACTCTCTTTAAACAGTGACTTTCCGACTTCCTGTGCCAAAGTATTAACCGACCAGGGAGGAATATACCTGAAGATTTTGCTGCATATTTCTTCATGGGCAACAAGATAACCAAGACGTAAGCCTGGAATTGCATAGAGCTTGGTCAGGGAACATAAAACGACTAAGTTTTGCACGCAACCAGCTAGACTTTTATAGCCATTGACAAAGCCGGCAAACGCCTCATCAACTAAAAAAGTGATATCTGGGTGGTCAATTGCAAGGGATATGAGATTCTCACGATCCACAAGCCTTCCCGTAGGATTATTAGGTTGGCCGATAATGACAAGGTCACCAGGAAGGAGGACTTTTTTGAGCGCCTCACAATCAAGATAAAAATTATTTTCTTCCAAGAGATAAAAATATTGAACAGCAAGACCTGCGGCTTTGCAAGCGGTAGCATAGTCTATATAACTGGGCACGGGAATCAACGCTCTTTTGGCTCTCACAGTGTTGGTTATGGCAAAAAGGAGTTCCGAGGTACCGTTACCGACAACAATCGTATTGCTATTTTGTTGAGTACTTCTGGAAATAGCGCCAATCAGTTTTCTGGAAGAGGGATCTGGATAATGAATCAATTGCGAAACATTACGGCTGATAACACCGCGTATGGAATCTGGAGGACCAAGAGGATTAATATTAGCACTGAAATCTATCAGCTCTTCCACCTGGCAAGCGCACTTTTCAGCCAGACTTTCCCTATTTCCTCCATGCCCAGCCATGTTATTGCACTAATGGTAGAAAAAAACAAAGTCCAAGAGAAATCCCGACTTCAGAAATTTCACAGGCAGCGCCTAAAGTATCTCCAGTTGCGCCATTAATCTTTTGGTGACACATGACGCAAAAAGATAAAAATAAGAGTCCTGTTAGGCCAATGGCACCAAGTCCGGACCAACCTGTAAGTGAAAAACCAGATACAAGTAAAACTAAAATACTGGCAGCTGCA
>CAMYOP010000312.1 GCA_947260045.1 uncultured Desulfobulbaceae bacterium | reverse complement strand
ACTTGCGGCAGGTATTAACCTTCAGGCCTCTTGTCTCTGAAGACGTCTGAAGGTTAATACCTGCCGCAAGTTCTTCCTGACCGCCTGTTGTTTTGTAGGCAGTAACAAAGGGAGAGGCAGCATTTTGCACAGCACTTTGCTCAGCGCTTTGATTTGCTTGAGCAATAAATGGGTTGGCAGCAACGGCCTGATATTCTGGGGCCTGTGTATTGACAACCAAGCTATTTGAAAACGTAGCTGACCAGTTCTCAATGGTGACATTATTGCCGCCAAAGTTGATGGTAGTTGCAGTGCTTGAGGAGGCAAAAAGAGTCTGGTTGGCAAATTGATTTGTTAAAACAGCACCTTCACTATATTGGTTTGGTAAGCTATAGCCTAGCGCTGGAGCAAAACCATTTCCCTGCAACTGAGAAAACAGGTTTTGCATCATGGGAGAATTTCCAAATCCTATGTTTCCAAACCCGGTATTATTTAAGGGAACTTGTCCCTCTGGATTTGTTGCCTTCTCAAGAGCGAAAGCATTCTTGTCACAGGAACAGAAAGGGGCGGTAATATAATTTAATAATTGGGCGTGGAGAGATCCCGTATTATTGCCAATGTTTTCTTGTCCTGTTTTGTTTGCTCCCATATTCATGAAGTTGAAAAAGAGTGTATCTGCAAGGGAAGTACCTGTGGCCGCACCAAAATTTTCCTGAATGGGTAAACCCTGATTGGTGTTCAGGTTTTCTTCAAGGCCACTTGCCTGACCAGTAAGCATGTTATTAAAGAAGGTTGTCAGGCTTTCTATGCTGACCTGGGCTTGGTATGAGAAGGAATAAGAAAGCTTCATGCCTGCGTATCCAGCATTTTCTGGTAGGAAAATGTCCGCAGGGTTGTCACTATTACTATTTGGACCACTTGGATTGGCAGCGAGTATGTTGGAATTGTCAGAGGTGGTTACAGAGGGAATATCATCACTTTGTGACACCTCTGCAGGAATGCCCTTATGAGTGTTGGGCGGTATGTCTTGTCTGGCTGCTGTGAGATGGGCTTGAAACAGGTTCCCGTTACCTCCTCCAGCAGCACCATTGTCGGCTGGGCCCTGTGTTGCCATTAAATCGACGGGGATGATTGGTATTGATTGCATTCGTAATCCTATTGATTTTCGAGGTTGGAGAAAGCAGTCGTAAGGCGTGCTGCTTTATCCCGTTCCATACTGTTGAGTACTTTTGCAGCCGTCTTGGTTTTCATATTTTCTAAGATTGCGATCGCTAAATTTTGCTCTAGAGAGCTGAGAACGCGCGCTGCTTTGTCCGCTGACATTTTGTCATACATTTTACTGAGTTCTTTGATTTTCCTTAGTTCTTCTTCATCTTTTTCAGTGATCATCTGCTGGATGAGTTGCCGAGTCTTAACCAGTAGGTCAAGTTTCTTATCGACTTCGATTTCCAATCTCTTTAGTTCCTTTTTCTTCTCCTCAAGAATCTTTCGTTCTCGGGCGAGATTGGAACGTTCCGTTTCAAGCGCGACAAGTAATCTTCTTTCTTCAACAGAACTGTACTGGGGATCAGCGCTCGTGGGATCGGTGAAAGTTTTTTCCTCTGCCAAAGAGGAAAAGGAAAAGAGAACAATAAAAAGAACTGTTAAGAGATTAATGAGGAGGGTTCGCATGTTGACTTCCTATCAAGTTTTATAAAAAAGAATCTAATTTTAGCTGTTAACATTTCCCAGAAGACTTTTTCTTCTGGGAAGGTAACGTGTTAAAGCGTTTAAGATGATTATTAAGTACCATTATGAATGTTGAGTCCTTTTTATTCATATCGGGTAGGAATCGGTAAGACTTTAGGAAAATTAAGAAAATTTAGGGAATCGGAACTGTAATTTTAAGGAAAGAAAAATTGGTCACCGAGAAACTGTCATTTTTGGAATAGGATGGAGTACTCTTTCAGCCGCGGCCATGATGGAGAACAGATATTTCGTCAAGGAGAATAGCTTCTTTTTTGTCTAGATATTTTTTGTAGTTTGTATTTTGTCGCTCTTTTAATTTCTCCATTACTTTTTTATCCTGACTGGCTTTTAAAAGCGCTTTTCGCTGGTTTGTTATTTTTGTTTCCATTTTTTTGAGATTATTATGCAACCCTTGTATTTCTTCCAGGATAAAATTTATTCTATTTTCAAATAACAAGATCGTTTCAATAATGACGCCTTCTACTCGTAATTGATTGATATAATCGCAGTCATCATCATACTCCTGTTTTTTTTTGGAGATGGCTGCCAGGATTTGGGCTTTTTTTTCAAAGAGTTGAAAAAGCTTTTGCTGGGCAATTTCTTCGAGCTGACGACGATATTTTAGGACCGAGTCCAGGTTAAACGGTTTCATAATTCGTCTAGAATGTCAGGTTGTTGCAGCCTTTTTTGTTTTCGCCTATCTCTACCGCGACGCCCCAGTGATCTTCTGTCCTTTACTTGACGGTCACTCACCAGTTCCCCCATTTTCTCTATGGACTCTTCCAGAGTGGAAGACTCATAGAATCCTTGGTTCAAAAACTGGTCAATGGCCTCAATGCGTGAAATGGCATAATCAATTTTTGGATTACTGCCGGCAGCATAAGCACCTATGTTGATCAGATCCTCTGATTCTCTGTAGACTGCCATTACATTACGGACTTTTCCCATGAGATCCAAATGACGCTTTGAAACAATATCACGCATAACTCTGCTGGTTGAAGTCATAACGTCAATTGCCGGGTAGTGATTTTTGGTTGCAAGGTCCCGCGACAAGACTATATGACCATCTAAAATAGAACGCACGGCATCGGCAATGGGTTCCGTGAGGTCGTCTCCGTCTACCAGTACAGAATACAAGCCAGTTATGGAGCCTTGTTGGCGAAAGCTTCCAGCTCTTTCGAGCAGTTTTGGCAGGGTGGCAAAGACAGACGGTGTGTATCCTTTGGTTGTCGGAGGCTCACCAACGGCCAGGCCGATTTCCCTCATTGCCATGGCAAAGCGGGTGATAGAGT
>CAMYOP010000311.1:2055-5066 GCA_947260045.1 uncultured Desulfobulbaceae bacterium | reverse complement strand
TCAATCTGGTTAGCGTTTGTTTCTTTAAAAAAAAGACCCCTTAAAAAGGGTCACTGATGTAATTGATGTGAAAATCGTTATAATACAAACCCACAGAAACTCAAGTATGAAAAGTCTCTCTATTCACATTCCCCACACTGATTTACTTTTATGAAGATTGGAGCACTTAGCTTTACCAAGCCATATATTTTAGCCCCTCTTGCCGGCTATACTGATTTGCCTTTCCGCCTCCTCTGTCGGGAGATGGGAGCAGGGCTCTGTTTTTCAGAAATGATTAGCAGTCATGGCCTCGTTTATGGTCAAAAAAAAACCCTTGCCATGTTGGCAAGCGTTCAGGAAGAAAGGCCTGTTGGTTTCCAGCTTTTTGGTAACGATCCTGCTATTATGGGTGAAGCAGCTGCCCGCATAAATGATTACCCTTTTGACTGTATAGATATCAATATGGGCTGCCCTGTTAAAAAAGTAATAAAGAAGGGATCAGGCGCTGCTCTTATGAAGGATCCGGAAAAAGCTTCATTAATTATACAGAACGTCTGCCAAAATAGCAGCATTCCTGTTACCGTCAAATTTAGAAGCGGCTGGAATACTGATCAGATCAATGCAGTTGAATTTGCCCAAATGGCAGAAGCTTCAGGGGCCTGCATGGTAAGTGTTCATGCCAGAACATGGTCCCAGGCTTTTGGAGGAACAGCTGATTGGAAAATTATAAAAATGGTCAAAGAAAAGGTTGCCATTCCGGTTATAGGGAATGGAGATGTCTTATCCTATGATGATGGTCAGCAAATGATACAGGAGACTGGTTGCGATGGTGTCATGATTGGCAGAGGAGCACTTGGTAATCCCTGGGTCTTTCAGCCCGGCGGCATTCCTGACACCTTCTCAGGCAGACTACCTGTACTTCTTCGTCATATTGAACTCTGCAAGCGCTTTTTGCCAACTGACAAAATGCTCTTTAGAATAAAAAATCATATTCAACGATATCTGACGGCCTTGCCAGGAGCAGGCAAAATACGAAAACAGATTAACCTTTGCAAAAACGTCGAAGAACTGGCAGAATCATTGCAAAATACAGAAGATATGGAGCGTGCTACAAAACAAGAGTGATTGGTTACTCCACAAGTTCATCAACCACCATTTTGTTTTTTTCTATCTTGCTGTACAATTGAACCGAAAGTGCCTGGGCAACATTCAACTCATCCCAGTTCATATCTATCAAAAGGTCATTACGGGCAATGACAGCGCTTGTATTTCCCTGGCTTGCAGCCAGACTGTACCAGGCGTACCCTTTTATAAGGTCTACATCAACACCTGTTCCAGTCGCATACATCAAACCTATATTATACTGTGCCTGGATATCTCCCTGCATAGCAGCCAGATGAAATAATTTCTCCGCCAGTTTAAAATCTCTATCTCCCCCAAGACCATGATAAAGCATATAGGCGAGTTCACTCTGTGCCTGCATATTTCCCATTTCAGCAGCTATGGAATACCAGCGTCGAGACTCAACATAATTTTGAGGGATAACTGTTCCACGGACATACATCGAGCCAATTATTGCAAGGGACTTCGGTGAGTATTTGCCTCGTTTGGCTGCTTTTAATAAATAATCAAATGCTTCCCTGATATTTACCTCTGTCCCAAGACCTCGGAAGTACATACCGCCAACGATAAATTGCGCTTCCACATCGCCAAGTTCTGCAGCCTTTTTATATAATTTTAAGGCCTTACCATAATCAAGCACTTTTCCTGTGCCTGTATAATTCTCATACGCTTCAATCATAAGCCGTTGAATATTGACAAATTCCGACTGGGCAAAGGTATGACCAGGGCAGAAAAGTGAAAAACTAATAAGAAGGATGCAAAGGAGCCCGGCGATTGGCCTCGACTCAAAAGTAAAATACATGGATGCATTCACTCCATTTTTTGACGAGTGTCTCTTCATTTCGTACCTTTTTCACAAAAGGATTAAAGTGGAGAGTCTACGCTGTTGACACAGAAGAAATAACCGTTATCTTTATACCTCAAATATGCTATTTTATCATTGGGTTCAACAAGGGTCAAAGTATTAAATTCTTTTCTTTTTAAGCCAGGCGTGCTACAAGGTGGTACCTGTTAAAACTTGTTCCCCGCCAGGAGAAAACAATGAAAAACTCCATATCGAAACTGGATTTTCAGACTCGAATTATTCACGATTGCATACACCCTGAGCACTGGGACGGGGCAACACTTCCCCCTATTTTCCAAACTGCCGCCCACAGTCATTCTACCGCAGAAAGTTTAAGCGATACTTTTGGTGGAAAAAGCAGTCAGCATATCTATATGCGGCTCACCAATCCAACCAACGCCACTCTTGAAGAAAAAATGGCTACACTGGAAGGGGGCCGAGGCGCTATTTTTATGTCTTCCGGGATGGCTGCCATTACTAATACCTGCATGGCACTGCTACGCGCTGGTGATGAGTTTGTCAGTTCCACCTCTCTTTTCATGTCCACCTACCTGCTTTTCACCAAAGTTTTTGCCAAATATGACATTAAATGCCGACTGGTCAATGCTTTGGATTTAGAAGGAATGGAGCAGGCAATCAATGAAAAATCCAGGTTTCTCTATCTTGAGACCATTGGTAATCCTGCCATGGACGTGCCTGACCTGGAAAAAGCAGCAGATATTGCACACCGACATGGCATCCCTCTCATCGTCGATAATACCTTGGCAACCCCTTACCTCTGCAGGCCAATAGAACTTGGAGCAGATGCGGTCATTCATTCTACTACAAAATATTTAAGCGGACACGGCAATGCTACAGGTGGTATCGTCATTGATGGCGGTCAATTTGACTGGGGAGCAAATGAACGTTTTAAAGATTTTAAACCCTTTGTAGACCGTAAGGGGCCACTTGCCCTCCGTGATAAAATCTGGAGAGAACACCATATCAATTTTGGTACCACGGCAGCACCTCTTCATGCCTATCTGACAATACTTGGCCTGGACACCCTGCCGCTGCGCCTTGACAG
>CAMYOP010000311.1:0-2041 GCA_947260045.1 uncultured Desulfobulbaceae bacterium | reverse complement strand
GGTTAAAAGCATTAATTATGCTGGTCTATCAGAAAATCCAAGCCACCAAAATGCTCAGAAACAATTTAACGATCTTGGCTTTGGTGGTCTCTTAACCTTTTTCCTAAAAGACCAGGAAACCTGTTTCAAACTTATTAACAACTTGAATCTTATCTATAACCTGGCAAATCTTGGAGACTGTAAATCGTTGATCATTCACCCCGCATCCAGTCAATACCTCTCCTTTCCCGAAGCAGAAAGAGATGGTCTTGGTATAACGTCTGATCTTCTCCGCCTTTCAGCTGGCATAGAAGCCATTGATGATATTATTAATGATCTTGGCCAAGCCTTAGACAAATTATAAGAATTTCTCCTTCATGAATGTGGAATCGAAACCAAAGACAGCATTGCCACTTTTAGTGGATAAACAATACTTTACTTTTGCCCAGCCCCCAAACGAAATGGTTCTTGACAGTGGGACAAGGCTTGGCCCCATTACGCTTGCCTATGAAACATACGGCACACTTGACGCCAGCAAAAGTAATGCTGTTCTTATACTCCATGCCTGTACAGGTGATTCCCATGTGGCTGGTTACTATTCAAATGATCCAAAATCAGAAAGCCGCCCTGGATGGTGGGATAACATGGTCGGTCCTGGGAAGCCGATAGATACCAACAAGTATTTTGTTATCTGCTCCAATATACTCGGTGGCTGTATGGGCTCAACTGGACCCAGTTCTATTAACCCTGAGACCAACAGACAATATGGTTGTGATTTTCCCATGGTGACCATTCGTGATATGGTTCGGGCCCAAAAATATCTCATAGAAAACCTGGGTATTTCCAAAATTATGTCACTTATCGGTGGATCGGTTGGTGGCATGCAAGTACTGCGCTGGTGTACGGATTATCCTGATATGGTGGCCTCAGCAATACCACTTGCAACCACAACCCGTCACAGTGCTCAAGCC
Organism: uncultured Desulfobulbaceae bacterium; assembly: GCA_947260045.1. Classification (GTDB taxonomy): domain Bacteria; phylum Desulfobacterota; class Desulfobulbia; order Desulfobulbales; family Desulfobulbaceae; genus CAMYOP01. The sequence goes on along the minus strand of CAMYOP010000311.1, from coordinate 1,091 downwards.
ATTGCCTTTAATGAGGTTGCCCGGCAGGCAATAATGGCTGATCCTAACTGGAAAGAAGGCGATTATTATGACAGCACCGGCCCGATTCATGGGCTTGCTGTTGCTCGCATGGTAGGCCATATTACCTATTTGTCCGATGAAGCAATGCGTAATAAATTTGGTCGCAGACTTCAGGAACGCTCATCCCTTTCCTATGATTTTGGAGCCGATTTCCAAGTCGAGAGTTATCTGCGTCACCAGGGAACAAAGTTTGTTAAACGTTTTGATGCCAACTCCCTGCTCTATATAACCAAAGCCGCAGATTATTTTGATTTGGAAAAAGGGGACGGTTGCAGTCTTATTAACGAAGCCATAACAAAAATAACCTTTTTAGTTGCTTCCTTTACTTCAGATTGGCTGTACCCGACCTACCAGTCAAAAAACCTGGTATCTGCATTAAAAAAGAACGGGTGTGACGTTAGTTTTTGTGAGATTGATGCCGAGTGGGGACATGATGCATTTTTACTGCCAAATAAGAGGCTTGATTCCTTAATAGGTCAATTTTTAAACAGAGTATATGATGAGTGCCTCTCAGACTAGTTCTGTCGACATGCGATTTGACCTGCAAATTATTGCCTCCTGGATAGAGCCAAAATCCAAAGTCCTTGATCTGGGCTGTGGAAATGGTGATCTCCTGGTATACCTCAAAGAAAACAAAGAAGTGAAAGGAACAGGTATAGAGCGAACGGAAGATAAAGCTGCAAATTGTATAGAGAGAGGCCTGACTATCCTACAGGGAGACTTTAGTGAAGAGGTAAGTGATTACCCCGATGATTTTTTTGACGTTGTCATTCTCAGTCAAACCATGCAGCAGGTAATGGATCCAAAAAATTTAATACTTGATCTTCTTAGGATTGGTAAACGGGTGATTGTCAGTTTCCCAAACTTTGGCCATTGGTCAATTCGTATGCAAGTCCTTCTTACAGGACAAGCTCCAGTAACAGATCAATTACCATACGAATGGTATGATACACCCAATATCAGAGTTGTTTCCATTCGTGATTTTAAAAAATTTCTAAGAATGATCGAAGTACGACTTGCAAAGGAAGTTG
>CAMYOP010000310.1 GCA_947260045.1 uncultured Desulfobulbaceae bacterium | reverse complement strand
GTAAAAAACAGTCCACCTCAGCAGATCGAATCTATAGAGATGCTCGAACTCAGTAAAGTGATCCTGCACCTGCTTTCCCAGATTGAATTTCAGCTGAAAGGGACAGCGTCCATTAAGCGTACATCACGTATTCTTACCTTACGTAAGTGCCAGATATTCAAAATGTAAATTGTATCCTAATCAGCAATGTCAGCTTCTTGGTCACTTTTATAAATAAAATGACAGCTTGGGGTAGGGTAGGAGATTTATCGCCTGTGGAATGGGAAATATACAAAAAACAGCTCCGAAAAAAAGCTAATTATCGGAGCTGTTTAGTTTGAAGAGAAGATAAGGACAAGTTGCCCTCTGCTATCAATGTTTAAATGAACGCTGGCCTGTAAACATCATGGCAACTTTTGGGTCTGCTTCGTTGCAGGCTTCAATGGTTGCATAATCCCGCATGGAACCTCCTGCCTGCAAAATGGCAGAAACACCTTCGCGAATTCCAACATCAGCACCGTCTCTAAATGGGAAGAAAGCATCTGAAATCATTACAGAACCTGGCAGTCCAGCTTTCTCCGCCTGTACTTTGGCATCAATTTCATCCTGCTCAGCTTTATCCCGTTTACCCTGTTCAATTTCTAGGGCAAGGTCGGCATAGGGAATGCCATATTTATCAAAACAGATGATGTCAGCATATTTTATATAGGCCTTGTGCACAGCAATTTCAGCAACTCCAACGCGGTCCTGCTCACCTGTACCAATACCTGTAGTGCAACCGTCTTTAATATAAATAACAGAATTGGAAGTGACCCCATGTTCTACTGCCCAGCCAAAGATCATATCATCAATTTCACGCTGGTTAGGTTCGCGCTCACACTTGTAGTCTATCCCTTTCCTGTTGGCTACCGCAGGTTTCATATCGGCAAGACTGCGAATGGAATTCACTGCTGATTGTTGGGCAATGATGCCGCCATCTATAAGGCTTTTGAAATCAACAAATCGATATTTTTCAAAATCAGCAAGCCTGTTTATATTACCCATACGAATAACACGAAGATTTTTACGCTGGGAAAGAATTTCAAGGGCACCTTCTTCATATTCTGGCGCACAAACTACTTCCAGGTAGTTTTGAGCCATCAGCTCCGCTGTCTCTTTGTCAACGGGTTTACTGACAATAATTGCCCCGCCAAATGCAGCAATCCTGTCGGCACGATTTGCCTTGTTGTAGGCATCAGCTAAAGTTGAGCCAATGGCAGCACCACATGGGTTATTATGTTTGAGAATAACCGCTGCAGGTTTATCCACCATGTATTTGATAATATTGAGACCATTGTCGACATCGGTAAGATTGATTTTACCAGGATGCTTACCAACCTGAAGCATATCCTCAACAGGAATTGCACTGACCAGCCCATTGCCAGGTTCGATAAATTTACAGTCACCAAGAGTCAGGTTACCGTTGACCAGCTCGTAAAGAGCTGCTTCCTGATCGGGATTCTCACCATATCGAATACCACGTTCATCAACGGAGCCATCCTCCATTTTGATACCCCAGGTTCTTTTTTTGTAGACCAAAATCTGGTCGCCAAAAGAAATGGTCATGTCCATGGGAAAACTGTCACCCAGGATGGTGGTGTACATTTTTTTGATGTCACTCATAGTATGCTTGCTCCGCTCACTGTAGTTGAAAGTTTGTCTTTAAAAGTTGAAAGTTACACAGACAGGTCCATGATTTATTTTGGCCGTATGATTTAGAATTTTTTCATTAAACCTGCAAATATTTTTAAAATCTCAAATCATTTGTGTGCAGGCCATCATATTGTTTGTCGCCAATTATTTCAAGATCCATTACGTGATACTGCTTAAAACAAATACCCATTTTTAAGACCTGTTAGCTCATAGAGGTCATGATAGTTGAAAATAAATTGAATCCGATTGTATAGACTTCAGCCTGATTCCTGAAATGATAGCATATCACTTATCAAGTTTTAGAAAGCATGTTGCGAAATCCATAACTGGTTGGAGAAAAATTAACTTACAAGTTATCAGGCTAACCTACTGGACGGCTTGCCCCATTTTTGCTTTATCATCCAGAAACCAAGCAGTAAACCTGATATAGCACCTGCCATATCTATTCCTATATCCATAAAAAGAGGTGAGCGCCCTTCGATAAAGAATTGGAGCATTTCTGTGGTAGTGGCCAGGAGGAAAATGTTAAAAAGCAGTGTCAATGGTTTAGTGGGACTGGATATTAAGCATAGAACAAAAGTAAAGAAACAAAAGAGAACAAAATGAGCCACTTTGGTGAGATCATGTGACCGTTCTTGGCCTGATGTGCTTGTTTTATAGTTCTTTGTGGGACTCTTCAGTATTTCTTTACTTTTAGAAGAGGGTTGTTTGAACGTATTAACCACCAGATAATAGAGTTTATTAGTCTCTTTCAATAAAGTGACCTTTTCTTTTCCCGGTAAAAGGGTCCCGGTCAGAATTGCAATCAGCAGAGCCAGGGCCATTCCTTTGCAGAAAAGTTTGGACGTTACTTTAAAGTATGGAAGAAAGACCATGGCTACCAAAATTCCCCCCAGAGAGAAGAATAAATATTTGCCATACTGAAAGACAGGGTTTCTTGCTGCAGTATGGAGAGAAATGTTTCTTGCCCAGAGAATCCCTTGTGCTCTAGTAAGCTCAATCTTTACTTTCAGGCCTTCTGTGGCATTGTCGATAAGGAAAGTGTTGGTATAGGTTTTCCAGGAATTAGTACCTGCAAGTAATGTTACGCTGTGTGCCACTGGAATCCACTTACCATTTTTGTCTACTTGGGAAAGTATTAATCTGCCCTTGTTCCAAGGTTTTGCTCCAGGTTGAACATTTTCGGTGCGAAGTTCTCCTGAGAGAGTCAGGTGTTTGAATCGTTGGGGGTTTTCAATAGACTGGGTGTGAAGTGGTCAAGAAAAAATGGACAGTGAAGTGGTCAAGAAAAAATGGACACTTTTCTTAAGCCGCTTTTTTTCTTGCCATCATTTTCTCAAATTCTTTCGGACTCAGATACCCCAGATAAGAGTGACGGCGCCTGCTGTTGTACCACATTTCTATATAATCAACGATATCACGCCGAGCCTCTTCCCTGGTTGAGTATGTTACATCAAATACTCGTTCTTTTTTCAGGCTTCCAAAAAAACTCTCCGCTACGCTGTTGTCCCAGCAGTCTCCTTTGCGACTCATGCTGCTGAGCATGTCATTCTTTTTCAGCATTTTTTGAAAATCTTTACTGCAATACTGGCTGCCACGATCCGAATGAAAAATAAGACCTGAGGCTGGGCGACGGCGCCAAATAGCCATGCGGAGCGAATTGATAACCAAATCCTTTTTCATCCTGTTACTCATTGCCCAGCCGACAATTTGGCGTGAGAATAAATCCAGGACAATCGCCAGGTAGAGCCAACCCTCGGCAGTCCAGATATAGGTGATGTCTGCGCAATAAACACGATCAGCTTCTGAGGCTTCAAAATTCCTATCCAGCAGGTTTGGTGCCACCGGCAGATTATGCTTGCTGTCTGTGGTCGCTTTGAATTTCTTCTTCTGCTTCGCCGCTACCTCGGCCAACTTCATTAGGGTCGCTGCCTTGGTACGGCCGCACGAGGTGGCATCATCTTTTTGATTACAGCTTCTTTGAATTCTTCTGAATATCGTTTTTGCATTGTCTCATCACTCTTCGCCCGTTATTTTAAATTTCAACTAAGGCGAAAACTATCCTGACACATAGGGCTTCCAAGAATAGAAACCGCTACGACTGACTCTCATTACTTTACAAAGTAGGGTCAACGGATAAACCTTCTTCTCAATATCAATAAAATGATATTTTAACCCTGTTCTTTCGCGAAGAAGGTTGCTGCCTTTTTTAAGATTTCACGTTCCATTTTCAGCCGCTTGTTCTCTTTCCGGAGCCGCTTTAATTCTGCTTGCAGAGATACCGTGCTACCCGGATCGCCGTCGTCTTCTTCAATCTCTCTTTTCCATCGACTAAGCAGATTCGGATTAACTCCTAAATTCCGACCGGCCTCAGCATATGAGTAACCTTGCTCAGTGACGAGCTTCACGGCCTCTTCTTTAAATTCTTTCGTATAGTTACTTCTCTTTTTTTTAGCCATTGAACACCTCCAGAATGATAATTAATTCACTCTTAAGAAAGTGTCCATTGAAACCCTACCGCTTCAATTTATAGTGGACCCCATTAATAAGACAAAGTGTTAAGGTGTATTTCCAACAAAAAGGAGGCACCGAATGGGTAGGAAAAAACACAGCAAAGAATTGAAAGCAAGAATTGCTCTTGATGCAATCAAAGGTCAGAAAACAATATCAGAATTGTCTTCAGAATATGGGATTCATGCTAATCAAATAAGCAGATGGAAAAAGCAGTTACTTGATGCCGCCCCTGATGCTTTTTCCCTTGGAAAAGACAAAGAGTCTGAGAATAAAGAGGTTGGACAATTGCAGCTTGAAGTGGACTGGCTAAAAAAAAAGACAGGCTATCTGGGATGAGCGTAACCGAGAAGATAACATGCATAGATCCCAAAGATTCTGATCTCAGTATCAGTAGACAGTGCGACTTACTGGGATTGCCACGGTCATCTTACTACCGGCCCAGAGCCTTCACTTTTGAAAGTACTACTAATTTAGAATTAATGAGGCTTATCGACGAAGAATTTCTCAGGCATCCTTTTTACGGAAGTCGAAAGATACGGGACTATTTGAACCGCCAGGGTTTTCCTGTAAACCGCAAACGAGTACAACGTCTGATGCATTTAATGGGTCTTGAATCCGTAGCACCCAAGCCAAATACAAGCAAGCCACGCAGAGAGCACAAAGTATACCCATATCTCTTGAAAAAAATGTCGATCACAGAGCCTGATAAGGTGTGGTGTTCCGATATTACCTATATACGGATGGGCCATGGATTTGTATATCTGACAGCAGTTATGGATTGGGCAAGTCGTTATGTACTGTCCTGGGAGGTGTCCGTAACAATGGATGATGATTTCTGCGTGAATGCTTTGCAGAGTGCTCTACGCAAGCATAATAGACCAGAGATATTCAATACCGATCAAGGTTCGCAATATACCGGCAATGCCTTTACGGATGAACTGAAAGAAAGAGGTATCAAAATCAGCATGGATGGCAAAGGGCGCTGTATGGATAATATTTTCATAGAACGTTTATGGCGCTCAGTGAAGTACGAGAAGATATTCCTCGAAGAGTTTGAGTCCGTAACGGAGTTGATTGCTGGGCTGAAAGAATATTTTGAGTTTTACAACTTTGAACGATCACATCAGTCGTTCAAAGGAAAAACACCTGCGGAGGTGTATTGGGGAGAGGAAGTTGCCAAAATGGCAGCATGAATAATTCAGAAAATACAAAGAAGAAGTACACCTTAATTTAGACAATAATTGTCCTTGACCTGGGGTCCACTTCAATTCCACAACTCATGAAATGGTTTACGACATTCTCAATGCAATGTTTGATAATTAGAGGATACACTTCTGTTTGTTTTTCGTGGCTGGCCAATGATCTCTTATATGAGTGTTACAGAGGAATAATTTTGCATCGGTTCCATGTTGTTATTCCAACTTTTTTGGTCACTACATTTTTCCCTATTGCGATAGCGCTTAGTATGAAAGGCCATTATGGTTGGAGTATTACAAATACGTTACAGGTTTCTGCGATTCCTTTACTTGGTCCGTTAGCAACAATTTGGTTGGAACCTAAATTTTCATTTATTTTACTATCAAAAGAACTCGCACGAAGCCTTATTTTCATATTGATGATTTCAGCACATCCAATTTTTCAAACCTTATGGTCTGTAATTATTTCAGTTCTTGGAATTATTTGTTGGGTGTTTTGGGGGGTGGCAATTGTTTATTCAGGGGTATAAGTCCCTGTCAATACCTAACTAATCAAGGAAGGGAAATAGGTTTGTGCAAAATTGAAAAACAAAATCTATAATTATGGTGAGTCACGTGAATTTTGGAGACAGCTTGTTTGTCTTTGGAGATATCTAGCTGGATTAAGTAAGCTGCTCCCTGAATTTGTTCTTTTTATTCAGTAACCTGCATTCATCCTCTTGACTTAGGTATCTAAAATAATCGACTATGCTCTCCTTAAAACAAGATGCGGCTGAACCAATGGTAGAAATGAAGAGTGCTGAAAGAGAGCTTGTCATAATACTTGTCCATGGGACATGGGCCCGAGGAATGATTGATTCGATTTTTCCTAAAGATCCAATTCCAATGGCGAAGTGGTGCCAATCATCTTCTCGACTTTGCAGGATGCTAGGACAACAAGCACAAGGAAAAGAATCCAAAAAAATTATTTTTGAAACCATTAATTGGTCTGGAAGAAACACAACTCATGCTCGAAATTCTGCCACTACAAAGTTAGCAGAGATCCTGAGCAAATATCGTGATGCGAAACCTTTTGTGATTGCCCATAGCCATGGTGGTAATATCGCCATGACCTGTTTGAAAGAATTTGAAGACTCAATCAGC
>CAMYOP010000309.1 GCA_947260045.1 uncultured Desulfobulbaceae bacterium | reverse complement strand
TTGACTTATCTATCCCCATGCCGAAAGCAACGGTTGCAACCACACTAGAAACATCATCGCGCAAAAAATCCTCCTGTACATCTTTACGTTTTTGCGCAGGCAAGCCAGCATGGTACGGTGCAGCATTAAAGCCTTCATCGTTTAATTTTTCAGCAACATCTTCAACTCGTTTCCTGCTGAGACAATAAACAATGCCTGATTCATTTGGCCTTCTGATGAGAAAACTAACAAGCTGTCGAAACGGCTTATTTTTTTCAAGAACTGTATAACGGATATTAGGCCTGTCAAAGCTGGAAACATACGATTTAGCCCTGCCCAGCCCCAACCTGTCAACAATGTCATCACGAGTGTGGGGTTCAGCCGTTGCTGTTAAAGCAATCAGCGGTACATCGGGATATTTCTGACGCAGCATGCCAAGTTTGGCATATTCTGGACGAAAATCATGTCCCCACTGGGAAATGCAATGGGCCTCATCTATAGCAAAAAGTGCTATTGGTATCCCCTGGAGTCTCTCTAAAAAAGCATCACTCAAAAGTCTTTCCGGAGCGATATAGAGTAAATCAAGCTTGTTTTCGTGCAGTTTTGCCAAGACTTCACGTGCTTCTGCACTTTTAAGCGACGAGTTATAGAAATCTGCGTCTACACCGCATTCTTTCAGTGCATCCACCTGGTCCTTCATAAGAGAAATAAGGGGGGAGACAACAATGCCTACACCCTTTCGATGCAAAGACGGGAGCTGATAGCAAAGTGACTTTCCGCCTCCTGTGGGCATAAGAACAAAGGCATCTTCCCCATCTATGAGGCCAGAGACGATTTGATCCTGCTGTGGACGAAATGATTCAAAACCAAATATTGTCTTAAGGTTTGTTAGTACTGCTTTATTCATAGATGTAATTATTTATTTATGATCACTGAGTATTTTGGAACAGTGCAGATACCATGTTTTATTAAAAGAACCAAGAGCAGGAGTTTTCTTATTTATCATTTTTAGAAAAACCCTTTTCTCCTTTGAGATCTATTGGCTGGAGTTGCAGTTTTTTATAATAAAAATTTTGCCCATATAGAACTGAAACTGGATTATGACCTGTGACCCTGTCTTTTACAATAATGGTTGTTACAGGGGCATCTGAGTATTTATTAAATAAAATGTCATGGCCTACGCAGAGGCCGACAATCATATTTAAGTCGGTCTTTGCCTGGTTCAAAAGCTCAGCCTGGGCAACAGGATTACAGGCGGGCTCAAAGGTGCCAGGACGAATTTTTTCATCTTCTCTCAAACCAAGCTGCTTCTTATCAATACTGCCTGATTTACAACAGACACTGACAACTGCAAAGCCCTGGGCTTTAAAAATCTGGGCCAGACTATCTGTTTCAAAGAGCAAGCCAATACAACTTGCAATTCCAACTTTTTGATAGCCCATGAGCTTAGCAAAGGCCAAAGTATCCTCGACCCTTGTCCAGCAGGCATTAACGGCATCGCTCCCAGGTATCGGCTGATAACAGAGTCCTTCCACCTTGGCAGCGACCTGGGCCATCTTGGCATCATCTGAGTCTCCCTTATAGAGAGAAAAACTATCATTAATGATGTCCTGATGTTCTTTAGAAGGGCAATTACCTGGTTGGGCTGGTTTATTATCTGGATCTTTGCTCCAACAATTGGTTGCACCACTCTTTTTCCATGACTTACTGCATAAAGAGCATGAAAAATTGTTTTTTTCCATAGTGATAATTCCTTTTTACTTTTTAAAACTGAACATTAGCAGTGTTTAAGCTGTTCAATCTTTTTGCCATTTGAAAAAATAAGAGCCTGTAATGAGAAAAAACGCAGACATGACAAGCAGCGCAAGAATATGATATTTGATTGCAAAAAGGTCTGCTCCATCATTCATTATTTTCCTGGCACCAGAGACTAGATGTGAAAGAGGAAAGAGAACTGCTATTTGCTGGACCCAAGACTCGCTCCCTTCCAGGGAAAACCAGACTTCCGATAAAAACATCATCGGCCAGGTTGTCAGGTTTAAAATGCCTCCTGCAAACTCTTCACTGGCACTCCTTGATGCTATAAATAAGCCAAGGGCAACCATACTGAAACCGCCAAGCGCAAAAATGAGAATGAGGGCAAAATAAGAACCTCGACATTCAAATCCATACAACATGGCGCAAGCGGCATACACAATCGCCGTTGTCAAAAGCAGCAAAAACATCCTTGAGATAACTTGGGCAGTGAGAAATTCCCATGGGTGTACAGGTGTTACACTCAAGCGCTTTAACACACCATTTTTGCGATATCGGACAACAACATAACCGACACCAAAGAGCGAACTGAACATCATATTCATGCCAAGAATACCTGGAAACAGCCATTCAACATATTGAATTTCTCTACCATTCACCTCCTGCCTTTCAAAACCCTCAGCCTCAGAGAGCAAAGCAGCCTGCAGCATTTTTTCAGACATGTACCCTTTGGGAGATGAAGTTGAGATCCAATAGGTCCCGGCAGATGGAAGTATGAGTAGATCGATCTTATGATGTAAAAGGGTATTGAGCCCTTCTTCTTTTGAGTCAAAAGAAATGAAATCTATATATTTGAAATTTTCAAATGCGCTGTATTGCTCATGAAATGTGGAAATACTTGAAATTTCATCCCCAAGTACACCAACTTTATACAGCGATTGGTTCTCTTCACTGAACATTAGGTTGAAGCCGATAATAATCAAAAAAGGGAACAAAAAATTCCAGCCAAGAGCGGATTTGTCCCTGTAAAATTCTTTATTACGCGCTTTTATTAATGTCCATATTCGCTTGAACATTCTTAAGTTTTAACTCCTTATCTTCCGACCAGTGAGTTTCAGGAAGAGATCATCCAGATTACTCGCTCGCACATTTATGGTGGAAAGATCAATGTTTCTGGCAAGCAGGTGCTGCAAACATTCGTTAATTGATTCGGTATGAATTTCTACGGTGTTTTTAACCCTGAACCATTTACAGGGGATTCCTTCTAAAAAAGAATCGGGCAAATCGCCATTTAAAAGAATT
>CAMYOP010000308.1 GCA_947260045.1 uncultured Desulfobulbaceae bacterium | reverse complement strand
TACAATGAGGGATTTCTATTGTTCGCTCAGTTCTTCTTTGCTCCTTTGATGATCCTCCATCCCTCAGGTAGTGCCTTTTTTTAGTGCTTTTAACTCCTCTATTTCTTTCTTTAGCAGTTGCACTTCCTCTTTCATTCTTTCCAATGTCTTGATGAGATCATCCATGCCGTAACCTCCTAAAAAATGTTTGCCGATATGGCTTCGTTAAAAAAACCAGGCCCTCTCTAAAACGAAAAACACATGAGCAAAGTAGCTGGTATCGGCAATAAGTTCTAGCGTAGCTAGAAGGTTAGCCTCCACTGTAAACTATCAGCCTGAGTTAATTGTAACGTTTCATGCTGCGGCACTGTTTGGAGAATCCTCAATAGGGTTTTCCTCTTGCTTTAATTTGTTCACCTCTTGTCGCAGAGAGTTCACTTCTTCCTGAAGCTCCTTGATCAATTGCAAAGATTTTTTCTCTTTTTGAGCAGATTCTAAGGCCTGGTAATATTCAGTTATATTGCTGGTCAGTGCTTGTCTGTAAGGGGAATTACTTTCCAGCACTCTGCTAGCCATTTGTATCAGATCGGTTTTGCTGATAGCTTGCTGTCCCAAGGTTGATTCCGGAGGCTTCACCTGGTCAGCTGTGAGATCAACCCTTGCATTGGGCTGCTCTTCAATAATGTGTCGTCCAAGAACAAGTATCTCTTCAAAGGATATACCCAGAGCGTGAGCCATCCGTTCTTTCAGATTCTGGCCGGCATTTTTCCGTCGACCCAGTATGTCACTCAAGTGGTTGGCAGACACACCTACCTGCTGAGCCAGTCGTTTTTTTGCACCTCGTCCCTGGTCTTTTAATTTTTTTTGTAGCGCTTCTACAAAGCAGTCGTTTGAAGATTCCATACTTGTTTATTAAGCAATAAGCTTAAATATTGCAACTCTAAAATAAGCTTAATTTTATGTTGACTTTATTTTGCTTATTTCTTAATAAAATCATATGAAACGTGGGACTCTTAAGAAGATAGCGGTATTTTCAAAGATAACACCTCAGCATTTGAGCGATATACTCAGCCGAAGAAAGAAGCCGTCTGCTCGTCTTGCTGTTGTCCTTGAAGGATATACCAATGTCTCACGCATGCTTTGGGTTTGGGGTAGCCGTGAGGAGTTACGGGAAGCATTGGAAGAAGCCTATAACCAGATAGATCGTGAGACAAGAAAGTCATGAGCCGTTGAAAAACGTTTTCATGTTGGAAGGTATTGCTGCGATGACATTTAGCCGGGAAAATCCAGAAGGAGACAGTGGGCGAAGACCACCATGAAATAAGGGGCATACCTGAGTTGCCGGCGAAGCTTAACCCGTACGGTCCTGTAGAGCTGCCGCTCTGCGCACAAGGAAAACATGTCGGGCCCAATGCCTGTTTTCAGTCTGCACTCTTCGGCATGGTTGCCCGAGGACGGCGAAAATATCTCAATGGTGAGGAAATCGTTTCATTTAAAGGGATAAAAATCATTTATACCGGGGAACAGCTGGATCAAGGTGATCTTGATGTATTCATTCATGCCATTCACTTGACAGCTCAGAAGAAAGCAAACCGTCGTCCTGACGGCTTAGTCTATTTTTCTGTACGCGGCTTTTTGTCTTCAATAGGTCGTAAGCCCGGCAAATCCGGCCAGCAGTGGCTGTTGAAATCAATCAGGCGGTTATCTGCTTCTAATGTTGAAATTCGATTTGAGGAAAAGCAGATGTATTCCACATACAGCATTTACGGCGGATCACTGATTAACGATTATTTTTACGATCCCAGTAACCAGAAATATTATCTCAGGGTGAATTCCGGTCTGGGTTCACTCTTTGACCTGGGTTGGACACAACTCTGCTGGCAAAAGCGATTACAACTTTCTGGAAACCTGACGAGATGGCTTCATGGATTGTATAGCAGCATACAAACCTATCCAATAAGGGTCAGCAGCCTGCTCGTATTAAGTGGGTCAAGCTGTGGGAGATTACGAAGGTTCAGAGAGCAGTTAAAAAAAGCACTGAATGAATTGGTCACAGTTGGAACAATCAGATCCTGGAAAATAGATAATGAGGACAAGGTACATATTTACCGTCATAAAAATGATTAACAGCCGTGGCATAGCAGGGGCGCCTGTGTGGCATATCGGGGGCGTTTGCGTGGCATAACGAGGGCGCATGCGTGGCATAACAGGGGCTCGGTGTGGCATAGCGGGGGCGGTAACCGTGGCATAACAGGGGCGGTAGCTGTGGCATAACAGGGGCTCTTTTTGACAGCAAGATTTGTTAAAAATAACCTTCTTTCAGCATGATGAAAAGTGTGAAGGGTAACGGCAAAAGCTTTTTAAAAGTTCTTTAAAAAAAAGAAGCAACCATTGTTTAAGGAGAGGGACAATGTCTTGTGATCAACAATGGAGAGCAGCCATGAACTGGGTAGAATCCAATCATATACTGGTTTGCCATATAGCAGGACCGTACCGAAGATATATGGGCTCCGAGGCAGCAGATATAAATCAAGAGGCCATCCTTACAGCTTTTTCTACCTTGATCATAATGGCACAAAAAGATGAGCACAGGAAAAGATTTGGAGCCTATTTCAGGGTACTTTTTCGTACACGGTGTATCAAAATGCCTTCTGGCGGAATGTACAGCAGCTTTGAAAATATTGAGCAGATACCATCATTTCAATCTGAACAGAAAATTGATGAAATCATCCATGAAGTCGTTGAACAGGCTCTGCTAAAAATGACTAACCGGCAGCGCCAGATATCCAAGTGGATATTGGCTCAGCCATGTCCTGTCAGCACAACTATTGTAGCAAGCGAATTCGGCATCCGGGGGCGAACAGTCAGGACCATAATCTGTAATGCCATCAAACGAATTGAAAAGAGACATTACAGAAAGAGAAGCTTTTCAAAAATGGATTCTATGAGTCAGACAGACATATGGCACCTTGCTCAGACCTGGGTCAAATCCAACCGAATTTTGATCTGGTGTATAGCCAGCCCTTATTTTCGATACATGAGCTGTGACAAAACAGACCTGGAAAGTGAGGCCCTCCTGAC
>CAMYOP010000307.1 GCA_947260045.1 uncultured Desulfobulbaceae bacterium | reverse complement strand
AAATCTCTCAACTCTACACTCTGAACTCTCAACAAATAGAAAATGCAACACGCCTCACCTCTATTACTGTTGGAGTAGTCCTGCTGATCGCTATTGTCCTTCTTTTCGTCTTCACCCAATCTATCTCAGACGCCATTGCAATCCCCGTTCAATCCATAACAGAGCAGATAAAAACATTAGGCATTGGCAATGTTGATATTGCAGAAAAAATAGAGGTGCGCTCTAAGGATGAAATTGGTGTGTTATCCCAGGACTTTAACCGGCTAACAGAAGAAATCCATGATCTGGTTACCTATAAAAAAGTTATTGAGGAAGATTACAGCCTGGAAGACATTTATGCGAGGCTTGGGAAAACATTTATAGTGAAATGCGGCCTGATGGATTTCATTATATTTGAGGTAATCAACAAAAACAACGCGATAACTCCGGTTTTCCCACTGATGCTGGATGATCAGGAAATTTTTTGCAACGAAGAGATTTTGACAAACTGTGACCTGTGTAAGGTCAAAAAGACAGGTCACGTAATCTCTTCAATTACCTACCCTGAAATGTGTAAGCAATTCAAACCAGAGCAAGGAAAAGTACATGTCTGCATACCAATGCTGATAAGTGGTAATGTAGGAGGAGTGGTCCAGTTTATGTTTCCAGAACATGATCAAGACCATGCTGCCCAGGAGAAAAAACTTTTCAAGGCAGAACAATATATTAAAGAATCACTCTCTGTCATAGAGGCAAAAAGACTCACAAACACCCTCCGGGAATCAGCATTAAAAGATGCCCTTACAGGTCTTTACAACAGAAGGTTTTTACAGGAATACACTGAAACTCTTGTGGCAGGCGTACTCAGAAGAAAAAAAGCTGTTGGCCTGATTATGTGCGATCTCGATTTTTTCAAACAAATCAATGATACCCATGGTCATAATGTTGGCGATAAGGTTTTAAAAGCTGTTTCAGATATCCTGGTGAAATCTACTCGCTCTTCTGATTTGGTTATACGTTTTGGTGGAGAAGAATTCCTGGTACTGCTGCTCGACGTTCAGGATGGTGAAGCCTTTAAGGTTTCTGAAAAAATCAGAGAAGCCGTCGGTGAAGCAAAAATAAAAATTCCAGATGGAACCATCACTAAAACGATCAGCCTTGGAATCAGTGAATTTCCAAAAGACACTGAAAGTTTCTGGCAGGCTATCAAATTTGCAGACGTCGCTCTGTATGAGGCTAAGGGAACCGGAAGAAACAAATCTGTCCAGTTCACCGAAGAAATGTGGGGAGAAAACGAATTTTAAACCTTGTTTGTTTCTGAACAAGAAGTGATTGGCTTAAGGAGTAAAATCTTTCACTCTTATATGTTTAACTGTTTGGTTTCCTGAATAAATATTCCCCCATGAGCAGTCTATTTTTGGGAGTGATATCAATGGAAATTTGTTGGGTCACAACTTTATAGCCCTTTGCCCGAAGCCTCTCTGCTCTTACTGTATCTACGGCAAGAGTTTTCTCCATCCAGCCTTCAAGACCACCAGTGGACGATTCTTTCAAGTTATGACAACATGGCAAAACTGCAATTCTTGCATGCTGTGCAATGGCCCACTCGATAATTTGATCGGTTAAGGACCCGCAGGCATGGGCTGATACCACTATATCGTCTGGCAGAACGGAAATTTCCCGGAAGGACTTTTGCCGGTAAACAATCCTGTTTTTCAGTTTCGGCCAGGTTGTCACAAGGGCGTTTGATAATTTTCCTGCATTTAGAGGAATATCAGTATCCACTGCGATGGCAATCTCTGAGCTGTCATCAAGCAGAAGCATTAAATGTGCCAGAAGACCATGGCCGCAGGCAAGGTCTAAAATCCTTCCTCCTCGGTATCTTCGCCGTACTCTCTTTGCCATTTCCCAGGCTTCATAAAGTTCCTTTCGCGGGAGCGTTCCGGCACGGCATACAGCACGGGCAATCTTCTCGAAGAGACTCTCTCCAGGAAATAATATTTGCTGCTGAGGACTAAGCCTGTTTTTGGATGATTTTTTCATGAGACGAGTAAAAAAAAGACATCAGGGGGAGTTACACTCTTACACATTTTTATAGGCAGAACGCAGAGATTTCATTTTCTCCTCTGCGCTCTTTCAATATTAATTAAACGTAGAAACAAGGATGCATCCTGCCTGATATTTCAAGGTGAAAATTTGCTTGCAGGTTGCACAACTTACTCCTATTCAACCTCCAGTTCAGCTTCTTTCCAATCAGCGAAAATTGCCTGGTTAATGTCCTTATAACCAAGTTTCATAAGTTTTCGGTAGGCATTATAGCTTCTTCCACCTGAATTGCAGTATACAACTATTTTTTTCTTTTTATCCAGTATCTCAGATTGTTTAGCAAAGGTGGCAACAGGAATATTGATTGCCCCTGGCATGTGCCCTTCTTCAAACTCTTCCAGGTCACGCACATCGACCAGTGTTATGGTATTTGCTTTTTCCTTTATCAGCTTGTCCAGTTCCTCTGGACTGATCTTACTTGTTTCAATGCGTTTTTCATAATCAGGGCCGGCATATATCGGCATACCCTTTTCTTCCCAGACAGGCATCCCTTCAGCATAAACAAGAATATTTCCGTATCCTGCAGCCAAAGCTTTTAATGCCGCTTTTTTGCTCTTGCCGCATTTTATACCATTACAGTAGAAAATGAGCAGGCGAGTTTTGTCTTCGGGCAGTAAATGTTTGAATGTATCATATTGCTTAACAGGAAGACTGAGAGCTCCCTTCACATGGACCTCCTGATACTCTTCAGCATTTCTGGCATCAAACACCATCTGGTCACCGCTTTCATCAAGAAGCATTTTCAATCCTTCAGTGTTGATAATGCCAAAGCCAGTGTCGTTGATCTTATACGTAGTGAACGAATACTCAATAGTTGCCGGATCATAGAAATCAAGAGCTTGTCCGTCAACTTCAACATAGGGATACCCAAAAGTATTAAGAGGCGCACCTTGCTGGGCAGGGTTAAGGATGATGTCACGGCCAACCGCAAGTTTTACTCGATAGGCATCCCAGGCACCCCAGAAATATTTACGCAACTCTGCTGCTTCAGGAT
>CAMYOP010000306.1 GCA_947260045.1 uncultured Desulfobulbaceae bacterium | reverse complement strand
GTAGAAGAGGAAGAATCCTCCGAGTCCGATGGTGATGAATCTGAAGAATCCGCTGCAGCTCCTGCCGAAATTGAGGAGGTAGAAGAGAAAGAAAGCTCCGAGTCTGAAGGTGCAGAATCTGAAGAATCCACTGAAGCTACTGTTGAAGACGAAATTGATGATACTAATGATGATGACAGAGGGGATGAAGAGCAGGAAGAACCTGAAAAGCCGCCCTCCCCAGAGGAAAAAGAGTTTGTAGAGGAAATAACCAAACAGGTTGAGAAGCTGTATGTTGTTTCTCGTGATGATGCGGTTCAGTACCTGGAAGATCAGATTGCACAGGCCTTAAGTGATGCAGATGAGCTTCGCCATAAGTATCTCGTTAACAGGTTTAATAATTTTAAATTAGAGAGACGGTTATCCCTCAGGATTCAGGTCCCTCCCGGATCCATGACTGTATACTGGAAGGAGAACGGCAAGGAACGAAACGGTGAAGTCGTTGATATTTCTCGGACTCATATTGCTTTTATGGCCAGCAATTTTCAAGCAGAGACCATTGACAGAATTACATGCCATAAGCTATCCAGCAGTTTTAAGGTGATTGATTCGGTAGTACAGCGAAAGGACACTGAGTGGGTAGTTATTAAACTTGAAGAGTTTGAAGATGATGTGGATGATACCTTCCGCTGGATAGAATTGTTAACGCGAATAATGGAGGACTGAGAAGATTTTTTATTCAAAATTCAGGCAAAAGCGTCAGTCTTTGGAGCAATAAATGTGAAGCAGCTAAAAAAATTCATGAAACGCGCCAAAAGTAACAGTACAGTTGCAGCCCAATTACTAGGCATCACCGACAATCACTCGCCTATCATCTCCAAAATTCAGATAAGTGAAGAAAGACAAAGGTATTGATGTTCTTGATGGAGATTGAAAGCTAAGAGGAAGTTATTTTGTTTTGAGTGTTCTTATCAGGGAACCAAACATTCGTTCTCTTTCTTAGCTCTTTTTGTAGGTTTCTGAAAAGTCTTTTTTGGTGGGGTGTTCAAGATTTTTTGATATCTCTATCAGACAATGAAATCTCTACAATTACTCACTTTGCGGTGGTTGCTCTTCCATGCAAAATTTTGATTTAAATAATAATTTTAACTTACCCCTTTGTTTTTCCTAATTCGAAGGTATTCTCCAGACAAAAATATTTTCCGCAATTACCTTATCAAGAGCAAGCTCCGTATTCTCAAGCTTAACGCAGCAAACAGGACTGGTTCTGTGTACGGTAACGATTGTACCTGGATAGATTCCTAGGGAAAGGAGATGGTGCAGGTTGGAATGATTGCTTGGTTTGATGTAGGAAATTTTTCCTTTTTCACTGGCTTTTAACTCGTTGAGGCCGACAACAACGTTATCGTGGATACGAGTACCATTTTTACAACATTTACCCTTGGGGATTGGTTTACCGTCCGGGCAGATGTCGGGATGGCCAAGCAGGGTGCATATGGATTCTTCCACTTCAGGCAGAAGGCAGTGTTCAACTTTACAGGCAACCTCTTCCATCTGTGAATTTTTCATTTTAAGAATGCTTGAAACCAGCACTTCCGCCAGGCGATGACGACGCATGATGCCAGCGGCTATTTCCCTGCCATTACTCGAAAAAAGAATTTTGTCGGCAGATCTGACTATCAAGTTCAGATCTTCAAGCTCTTTGAGGTCCTTTTCAGTAAAGTCGACCGCACACCTAGCCTGGATTGTTTCCAGTGAGTAGGTTTTATTTTCTGTAGAAGACCAAATGGCCTCCAAAACTTCTTCTAGTCTTTCTGTAATCATTCCATTTTACTCAAGAGGTTTATGTGAATGTAACACCAAGCAGCCTGAAAACATGGTTTACAAGACCACCGCATAGTATGGCATAGAGGGTAACTGAGGTAATTATAAAAAATGCCGTTTTGATACCGCGTTCTTTCACCAGTACTATAATAGAATTTAAGCATGGAGTGATAAATGTCATCATCAACATGGAAACGATAAGTTGTAGGTTGGTAAATGACTCCCGAATGTGTTCAAGCTCAGCCGCTCCACTTTCACGACGAACAATGGTTTTAATGAAGACCTGTACTGCCTTTTCCGGTAAACCAAGTAAATCATTCATTAGTGGCCTGGAAATATCCTCAAGGAATTGGAGTCCACCAAGTCTCTGAAATAAAAAGACGATGATCGAAGCCATGACAAAAACCGGAACCGCTTCTTTCATGAAAAAGAAGGATTTTTGGGTGGACATCTTGAGAATTTGGAGTGGCTTGGGAAAGCGCATTATTGGCAGTTCCATTATCAAGGGAGAGCGTAGGCCTGTGATAATTTTTGCTGCCATGAATCCTGAAAAGATAACTTGAAATAAAATTATACCAAAGACTGCAATTGTTGCCGAAAGAGGCATTTTTTCAAGAATAACCATCATAACCGCTATGAGCGGCGCACAGGGCAGGGCAAGGAAGAGTAAAAAGCAGGCAATGTTTTTTTCTTTTTCTGTGTTGAGGATCCTGGTGGTTAAAATGGCCAGGGTTACACAGGAAAAGCCCATGATAAGAGGAATAACAGCTTTACCGTTGAGTCCCATTTTCTGCATTACTTTGTCCAGGAGAATGGAGAGCCTGGAAAGGTAGCCAGAGTCTTCGAGAAAGCCAAAGGCAAGGTTAAAACAGAAAATTACAGGAAGAACCAAGCCCATAGCCAGAAATATTCCTGTGGGCAGAACTCCGAAATCAGGATCAATGATCAGATCCTTCAAAAAAACACTGGGTATGGGAGCTACTAAATTTGTGATCCAGGGAATGAGTAAGCCTTCAAAGAGTTTGGCATTGATCATGTCTACCAGAAAGGTAGCACCGAACATACCGATAAAGACGTACATAGAACCAAGTACGGCCATGGCAATGGGGATTCCCGTTATCGGTTGAACGCACCAGCCGCCAAATTTTTCCAGAAAGGGAATCCGAACCATTGGTTCCACTTGCTGAGTTAACCTTGCTATATGTTCAGCACGTTCATTATAGATTCTGGAAAGCAGGGTGGTAAAAGATAAGGAGTCCTGGTTTAGTCCTTCCGTTGCCAGGTCTTTAAG
>CAMYOP010000305.1 GCA_947260045.1 uncultured Desulfobulbaceae bacterium | reverse complement strand
AACCTATGCGCCGGAAAAGCCATACGACGTCAGTATTTCATTTACTTTGTTGTGTGTTTCGAAGATTAACGTCCCGCATAGTTTTTTTCCTGCTGGAGTGCCTATCTGATCCCCCACGATATCCTTGCAGAGAGTGCTCTTACATTTATTCGCGGTTTTTTGCTGAAACCATTCTCCCAAATCTTGAAGCATGGGAAGCAACATGTCAGATTCTGTCTCATTTTCAAATTCATTACCCCCATACCAGGCAAGCAGGCAGGCAGCACTTGTCATAACACCGCATGTTTCATTAAAAAACCCACAACCATCACCCAGACCGGCCATAGCACGAACTAGATCAGTATTTTCGTAGCCCGCTTGTTCTAGAGCAAGGAGCGTCATAATTTGACTGCAATTATAATTCCTTACCGACAATTGGACCATCCGTTTTTTGACTTAGTTATCTGAACGCTTAGCTTTCTTCACCGTTTTTTTTCCATAAACAGTTGAAGCCATCTCTCGAACTTTTTCATTTTGATTCATATTTATTCTCCTGTGTATTAATTAGTGTTAATTTTGCTTCCATGGAAGCCATTTATAAGGAATCAGCATCGGAACTTTGCGCTGATAGTTCCTATACACATCTCCGAAGGAAGCAACCAGATCTCTTTCTTCCAGAAACGTTCCGGTAATAATCCAAACAGTCCAAAGCCCGTTAAAAAGTAGTCGATCTGTTGTCACTGAGACTTGCGCCCATATCATCAGAAGACAAAAAAAATAGATTGGATGCCGGACCCAGCGGTAAGGTCCCCTTACTGTAAAAAAAACTCCTTTGGCGTTCTTGTCCCTTAAGAAGGAGATTATGTCTCGTATGCCCAAGAGATCAAAACGTCTCAAGGAC
The DNA here is from genome assembly GCA_947260045.1 of uncultured Desulfobulbaceae bacterium. GTDB lineage: Bacteria > Desulfobacterota > Desulfobulbia > Desulfobulbales > Desulfobulbaceae > CAMYOP01. The sequence goes on along the minus strand of CAMYOP010000305.1, from coordinate 2,215 downwards.
CGGATGGTAAAAAACAAGCCGAGTATGGCTATAAAAAACAATGAGCGTATGAACCAGTAGAGCATTCCTGCAAACTCAACCTGAATGGATGTTGATTTTTGCCAAAAAGACATGAATATCAATAAAAAGAATCCTGAGAAAATTGAAAAGAACACTCCATGGTAATTTTGAGGTATAGGACCAGACGACCATTTACGAAACCCTTTGCGAATCATGAGGCTGTGTTGCAAGAAAAACAGGAAACAAAGCAGAGTATTGATATAGAGACTCGTGTGTGCATCAAGACCAAAATCTATCAGGCTTGGTAATCCGACATAAAGGAAAACAACAAAAAGAAACAGGGAAATACCGCCTGTTAAACCGGAAAGAGCCATTATCACATAAGATGACATATAGCTTTTTGTCATGGATGAAGGATTCTCTGTAATCGGATTTTTCTTGTCCATAATTCACTCCAAAAGAAATGTTTAAATGCGCACATATGCATACATGGGTGAAAAATATACTGCTACTTTGAACAAGAATCAGGAGGGCAGCACATTGAGATACTTTTCTTGATTTGCGCTAGAAACCGTTCCAGTTTGTCTACAAATGTTTGAGCATTAATGCTGTAATACATGTGTCGTGTTTCTTTTTCACAGAACAAGATACCGACCTCTTGCATTTGATTAAGATGTCTTGAAACTACAGACCGGTCCTGTGACATTTTTTCTGTAATGGACCCGATATCCGATCGACCATTCAATATCAAATATCTTAAAATCTGAATGCGGGCCGGTTCACTCAAGGTTTTGAAAAACTTGGCGTCATAGGCTTCAGTAAATTCTTCTAGAACGTCTGCTCTTTTTTTGATTTCACTTTGTATTTTCATGCCTATACTTATACATGCACACTAATGCACATGTCAAGGCAAAAACCACCCGTGCAATTCAGTTTTTCCATTTCTAACTCAGCAAGTAACGTTCTAAAAACTCTGAGAGGAGATTTGGGGAGTAATGGAACAGATGACATAAGCTCAGTTGTTTTGATCCCCAGTAGTGAATAAAATGAGCTACACTGGGCTATTCTGGTTCATCATAAAGTTACCGTTCCCGCGCTTCCAGTTCCGCCAACCTCTCTCGAAGGACTTCAGCGGCAGGAGACTTAATTCCTTCAAAAACAAAAACAGATTGTTTTAAGTATTTTTTTGCTTCGTTATACTGACCAATAGCAGAGTAAGCATTCCCCAACTTGCTCAAACTGTTCCCCTCCCCTTGCCGATCACCGATCTCACGGACAACAACCAGCTCCTGGTTGTAATGGTCAATAGCTTTGTAGTACTGATGCTGTAAACGGTAAATAGTCCCTAATTCACTTAACAATTTTCTCTCAGCCTGCCGGTCACTGTTTTCACGGGCAATGGTCAGGGCCTGGTTGAGACATTCGACAGCCTTGTCGTATTGACCGATGTCGTCATAAGCAAGGCCCAGGCTGCCTAACAAGCATCCTTTGCCTTGCTGCCGGCCGCCGATCTCACCGGTAATGGTCAGGGCTTGGTTGTAATAGTCAATAGCTTTGTCGTCTTTACCGAGGGAACCATAAATAAGTCCCAAGATGACTAAAGCGTTGCCTTCTCTTTTCCGGTCACTGATTCCACGGGCAATGTTCAGGGCCTGGTTGAGATATTCGATAGCCTTTTCGTATTGGCCGAGGGAACCATAAACAAGTCCCAGGAACCCTAAACTGTCGCCTTCCCCTTCCCGGTGGCCGAGCTCAAGAAAAATGGTCAGGGCTTGGTTGTGATAGTCAATAGCCTTGTCGTACTGACCTAGGGACTTATACGCATTCCCTAGGTTGCCCAAACAGCTCCCTTCCCTTTGCCGGTCGCCGATCTCACGTGCAATGACCAGGGCCTGGTTAAAATATTCAATGGCCTTTTCGTATTTATCGAGGGAGCGATACGCAAACCCCAAGATGACTAAAGCGTTCCCCTCCCCTTGCCGGTTGTTATTCTCTCGATAAAGCTGCAAAGCTGTTTGGCAGTTTTTTATAGCGGAATGGGAATCACTAATGACTAAATAACTGTTGCCAAGGGACAGATAAAAAGACGGAGGTTGGACTATTTCAAGAGCTGCTTTAAAATTGGATATAGCTTCTTTGTATTGATCATTGTCATAAGCCTTATTTCCTTGTTCATAGAGTTGTAACGCTTTCTTCTTCTGCTCTTCAAAAGCGA
>CAMYOP010000304.1 GCA_947260045.1 uncultured Desulfobulbaceae bacterium | reverse complement strand
TTTTCACTGACTCTCGCTCTTGGTATGCTTGTTGACAACGCCATTGTCATCATAGAAAATATCTATCGCTATATGGAGCAGGGGGTTCCCAGGGTAGAAGCTGCAAAACTGGCCACCTCGGAAGTGGCATTTCCTGTGATTGGTTCAACGATCACCACACTGGCAGCTTTTTCTCCTATGCTTTTCTGGCCTGGGATTATGGGTGAGTTTATGAGTTATCTACCACTCACCCTTATTGTGACGTTGTCATCCAGTCTGTTTGTTGCCATGGTTATCAATCCCGCCCTGGCTTCACATTTCATGCATACCAAAGATAATGGAGCCAATAATAATCAAGTCGTAGACAGTGCGACAATTGCCAAGATTGGTGAAAAGCCAATAGAGATAAGAGGCAATTTATTAACTACTTATACCGCAACCCTTCGTTTTGCTCTTAGACGTCCTGTTGTAATTATCTCTTTTTCCTTTCTTTTATTGATACTTCTTTTTGAAGCCTGGATGCTGGCAATCGGCATAGAGCAACCAGTTGAATTTTTTCCAGATATCCAACCACGTTCAATGTACGTCAATGTAGATGTGCCTGAAGGGGCTGATCTTGATTACATCGATAAGATTATGAAACGCATTGAAAAGGTAATTGCTGGAGTTGATGAAAAAGAACTCTACAGCGCAGACGAAAATAGTCAGAAAATGTACCAGGATGCTTTTAAGCCTAAAAAGCATGAAATGTTAACAGGTGAAACCTTTGATGGTCCAAGTGACCTGGCAAATATAAAAAATATCTATGTCAAAGCTGTCACCTCAACAGGAGGAAGTTCCTCATTTGATGCCAATGCTCCCAACCATGTTGGTGTACAGTTTCTGGAATTGGAAGAAAGAAAAAGTCAGTCATCTGAGACTTTAAATGAAATCCGGAGAAGAATTGAAAATATCCCTGGTGGTCGCATTACTGTTGCCAAGCAAGAAGAAGGACCACCAACAGGGCCACCGATCAATATTGAAATTTCAGGTGATAATTTTCAGGTACTTGGAAAACTTGCCAGACAGGCACGTGATGTTCTTTCCCAAATTCCCCACGTAAATGATATTCGTGATGATTTTGTCGAAGGCACTCCTTCGGTAAAAGTTAATATCGATCGGCAGAAAGCAGCCTTGTTTGATTTGACGACAGATACCATAGGTTTTGCCCTTAAAACAGCTTATAACGGACTCGATGTCTCCTCTTACCGTGAAGGTGATGATGATTACGATATTACCGTACAGCTGCCAGAAGATTACCGGAAAATCACCGATGTCCTGCGCGAACTCATGATCTCAACACCTGCTGGTTTTAAGGTTCCTCTTTCTACCCTTGCTACTGTGGAATATAGCGGTTCCATTGGCGATATTGTCCGTATTAACGATGAAAGAGTTGTGACGGTCAGGGCAAATGTGGATGCCAAAAAAATTACAGGTCCTGTGGCAAGAGGTCAGGCTGAAAAATTTCTAGAGCAGTTTGCCCTTCCTGATGGGTATCACATAAAATTTACAGGTGAAAACGAGGAGCAGGAAGAGTCGCAGACCTTCCTTACCAAGGCTTTTGCCATTGCCTGTTGTCTTATATTTTTAATTCTCGTCAGCCAGTTCAATTCAATTACCCAGCCCTTTATTATTATGACCTCTGTTATTTTATCACTGGGAGGCGCATTTCTTGGGCTTGCTCTTTTCAAACAACCCTTTGGCATCATTATGACAGGTGTTGGTGTTATTTCGCTCGCTGGTGTAGTGGTCAATAATGCCATTGTTCTTATTGATTATATTAATAAACTTCGGGAACGGGGTTTCAGTGTCAAAGAGGCGGTAATCTCTGCAGGTGCCACAAGGCTTAGACCTGTTATCTTAACAGCAGTCACGACAACTCTTGGCCTTATTCCGATGGTTACTGGTGTTTCTTTTGATTTTCGTAATATGGTGATATCCTGGGTCAGTGAATCGAGCCAATGGTGGTATTCTATGGCCCTTGTTGTAATATTTGGTTTGATGGTAGCCACATTTCTTACACTTATTGTGGTTCCCACTCTTTATTATTTCTTTGAAAGGATTTCAACTGTTCGCAAAGAATTTTTTCTTAAGATTAAAGAACTTTACTGGCGTCCCTATTATCACCTTACAGGTGAAAAACCTGATGGAGTAGGAAAGTGAAGAATACCATAGCAACATTTCTGTTCATTATTTTTTTTCTCTCTTGCCTTTCGGAAGGGAGAGCAAGAGAAAATAACACAACAACCATGACTCTTGGAGAAGCGCTCTCTGTAGCCCTTGAAAGAAATTTGAGTATTCGTATTGAAGAAACTACTATTCAAGCGGCACTGGGAGCTGAACAGGCAGAGCATGGATCTTTTGACCCCCAGATAGAAGCTGGTGCCTTCAGCAGTGCCCGCCAGTCAAAAAGTATCTTTAACAACGAGGATGTTACCGAAGAAACTGACGCCTGGATGGCAAGTATCAAAAAGAAAACTCAATACGGAACGCTTCTTGATCTCTCCTGGGATAATCAACGCTATGAAAGTGATTCAACTTTTGCAGCGACTGAGCCTTCCTATGATTCCGAGCTCAGTTTCGGCCTATCGCAACCGTTGTTAAAAGGCTGGAAAAATGAAGTACAGAGAGCTGGTATCAGCGCTGCTGAAAAAAATACTCTTGCCACAGAAAGTTTGAAGGACAGCAGGGTGGTTGAGCTTGTCGCAGATGTAAAAATATCCTACTGGGAACTCTTGTTTGCCAGACAAAATATTGAAGTGAAAGAGCTTTCTCTCAAACTTGCTGAAGAGTTATTAGAAAATACCAAGCAAAAAATAGATGCAGGCGCCATGGCGCCAGTTGAAGTGTATCAGCCTGAATCAGAAGTTGCCAGAAGAGAAGAAGAGCTTATTGGTGCTGAACGAGCCATAGGCGACAGGGAAGACACTCTAAAGTTATTGTTGAACATCCCAGACTGGGACCAACAGCTTATACCTGCCCAGCAGCCAGGCATTAAAAAAGTCGTTCCTGAAACCAAGGAAGTTCTAGGCAGGGCCCTTGCCAATCAACCGCAGATCAAAGCAGCCAGACATCTTATGGATTCCGCTGCTG
>CAMYOP010000303.1 GCA_947260045.1 uncultured Desulfobulbaceae bacterium | reverse complement strand
TAGGGACATTCAAAGTCAGAAAAAATTACTAGGGTAACTGGGGCTTTTTCCTTTCCTAAAAATGGAGCAAGGGAGGTGTCTATTTTTGCGGGAAAACTGATATTCATAGCCGTAAAGGTATTGCTTACCGTATCCATGAGATAAAGACGTTCCCCACGAGGGGCGATATCTATAAGAGATACTCCCTTTTCAACTGGAATTGTTCCGATCTTAAATCCGTCATTGGTATAAACGTGTACGTTGCTATCAGCACCCAGCACAAAGACTCTCTTTTGGTCCAGGGTGTGTACCATGTCGATTGCTTTTACATCAAGTTTCCAGGTGCTTAGTATTGTCGAGTCGATGCTGCTTGGTGCTGCAAATCCGTTGATGGCCGCGTTGAAAAAGATGAATAGAAATGAAATCAGTATCGGGATCAATTTTTTCATTGGGAATCCTTTAAAAGGTTGTACGCTCAGGCGAAGTAATGAATAATAGCAAACGACGACACTATAATATTCAAGCATTCCTTATGCAAGGGGCGGAAAGAATGATTCCCCAAATAAATGACACAAGTGCTTCTGTTTGGAATTTCAAGCAATATCTTTTGCCTGTAATTCCCGCACTTACTTGCCAACAGGTCCAATCCAGGATTTGGATATTCATTGCTCTATTTTGTGCTATCTTGCCTGTTAGCTGTACCTCCACTTCCGCTCCTACAGATACAGCAAGCGAGACCATCGGCAATATAGCTGATGTATCTTCAGACGTTGCGTCCAGCACCAGTCCTGGGTCTTCCTCTGGCCTGAATTTGGCAAGAGCTGAAGCCTTTGTGGAAAATAATTTTGTACAGGTCCAGATTGATATTGCAAGAGGTGGAGGTGAACACTTGGACTCTCTGGCAATATTGCTACAGGTACCAGAAGAGAATCAGGAAATATTTTGCAACTATGCTCGTAAGGGCTTTGATGATTTGTATCTGGAAAAAAACAGGTCACCCAAAAGAATTGTTGCCATTTTGTCACAGATTAGGCAATACAGCGCTGATGGATCAGGACATACCTGAAAAGGTTTTCTGGTATGTCCCTCCATTTGTCTCGCTCGTTTTTCTTTCTGATTTTTCTCCTCTTTTTTCAATTTTCTCCTTTTTTTAATTGTTATGGTTCCTCAAACGCTTCTTTAGAGACTGTGTTGTCTGGGGCCAGGCAGAAGCGCTTGTGGAAGCAACGGCAATGGCAAACCCTTCTCCACTATTCATCCCAAGGCGTATTTGGCGGCGTTGAAAGTTATATCGATTCAGAATCATTTTTTCTCTCACCTTCAGGGAAGACCAGTCCGCAGCTGGAGCTTCTGGCAAGTCTTCGTTCTTTTTATGCTCAACCTGAGCAGGGCAAAGAAAATGAACATGCACAATGTCTGTTTCCAGCTCGTTTTAATTGGCTACAGACAAGGCTGGATTTAACAGCTGCACCCCAATTGTCATGTACTCAACAAAGAAAATGGCTCGAGCAAATCAATGTATCGGGCATTAGCCTGATCTTTGCGGAAAGCTATCTCAATAATCCTGCATCCATGTTCGGTCATACCTTTATAAGGTTCAATTTTAGAAGGGAAGACCAATCAACGGATTTACTCGCTGACACTATTGGTTTTGCAGCCCAGGTAGATGTTGGTGAGAAAAATATTCTCTACGGGCTGAAAGGACTTACAGGCGGTTTTCAGGGACGGTTTATGCTGGGGCCATATTCCGATCAGGTTCAAACCTATGGCTACATGGAAAATAGGGATATCTGGGAATATAATCTCTTGTTTACTGGTGTTGAGCTTGCTCGAATGTTTGATCATTTGTGGGAACTTAAAAATGCCAAATTTGACTATTATTTTTTAGATGAAAACTGTTCTTTTCACCTGCTTTCATTGTTTGAGGTTGCCAGACCTTCTCTTCTTCTCACTGACAACTTTTTCTTTTGGGTCTTACCTGTTGATACCATCAAGGCACTTGCTAAACATACTGGCCTTATAGCAAACGTAAAGTATAGGCCTTCACCAAGGACTATTCTTGAAACAAGGGCAACAGCATTGAGTGTGGCTGAAATTGATTCTGTTAAAAAGCTATTTGATGAAAGAGAAGAGATGCGCAGCAAGTCCTTCATGCTCGATGGGGTTGGAAAAAATGCCAAAGTTCTGGATGCTGCAATTGATTATGCTCATTATCTGTATCAGAAGTCTTCAGGGCAGGACCAAAGGGTAGGTAAAAGTGGAGATCTGTCAATGGATGCCTTATTGGCCCGTCGCAGTAGATTGGCCGAAGACTCTCACATTCCGGCAGTAAAGATACCTGAAAACCGGCCAGATCAAAGTCACGGTTCAAAACGCTTTAGCATGGGCGTGGGGCTTCAAGAAGATGATTTGTATTATCAGCTTGCTTTCAGACCAGTCTTGCATGACCTGTTTGATTCTTCCGCTGGTTTTATTCCAGGGGCAGCTATCAATATTTTGGACACGGTAATTCGTTTACAGCCAGCTCGCAGCAAGGTGGAACTAGAATCTGTTTCCCTTGTCGATATCACTTCTCTGCCTGCCCAGAGCGTCTTTGTAAAGCCATATTCCTGGCAAGTAGGACTTGGTTTTTTTAGAGAAGATTATGGGGATAATGGTAGAGCGCTAACAGGTGAAATGTATGCTGCTCTTGGACATAATGTTTCTTTTGCTGATTCAGCCCTGATCTATGCCTTTCTAAAGAGCACTCTCTATATTCAAAATAATTTCGAAGAAAGTCTAGGCGTTGGAATAGGGCCAGAGCTTGGCCTATTTTTGAAAATAAGCGAAAACTGGAAAATTGGATTTCAAGCGGATGCTGAAAAAATATTTCAGTCAAATCAGGACTATGCTTATAACCTTACCCATGTTCAGCATGTTAGCCTGTCAGATAAATATGCCCTTCGATTTGAAATGAACAGAGAGCGTAGATTTTACAAACAGGTTGATACCATGAACCTCAATTTTCTGATCTATTATTAGAAGATACCTGAAAAGTCTGCTCTGTCCTGCTGGCCAGTAATTATTTTGGTTCCTCGCTGTTTCAAGTGGGTAACCGGAAATTAAGTTTACCACCTATGAGGTAAACCATTGTGATAAAATTTCGTGTTGTGCGATAGCCTCTCGC
>CAMYOP010000302.1 GCA_947260045.1 uncultured Desulfobulbaceae bacterium | reverse complement strand
AAATCAATGGCTTCAGCCACGTCAGCATCTGCTTCAGCCCAAGGCTTTGCCCCCTCATAACATTGCAGGGCGGCAAGCTCATAGCGTTTTTCTTCCAGCAAAGTCGCAAGATTTTCCAGAAGTAAGCCCCTTGTTTCAAGCGGGGTATCACGCCAGGCAGGATATCCAGCAGTGCTGATTGCAAGAGCTTGTGCTGCCTGATCATTGTTGGCGATGCTCAGGGTAGCGACCACACTTTTTGCGTCATTTGGGTTGAGATGGGTGCTGGTTTCTTCTGAAAAATATTCTTTTCCACCGATCACACAGGGAATATTATGCGGAAAGGTTTCCCTGGTCGTGGCAAGTGCTTTTTGAAAATCATCTCTGACCTGCTTGCTTGTAAAATTTACCAGGGCAACATTTTCAAAGGGCGAGTGAAGATCTTCTGCAATCATGCGAGGAGAAAAATCCATTTCATCACCTGCTACAGGACGACTGAGAAGAGATTGAATTTCAATACCTTCATGATAGCTTTGTCGTAAAAAGCCCGCGTTGGAGGTGTTTTCTAAAAGTCGTCGTACAAGATAAGCCATTCCAGGAAGCAGTTCACCAATGGGTGAGTAAATGCGAACCCTATAACCAAGATCAGAGAGTATTTTTCGCTGCGGTTCAGCCATTCCATAGAGCATTTGGAGCTCAATGCTGTTTTGTGGAAGTTTCATTTTTTCGCCAAGAGCAATGGCGTAGAGAACTGAGCGCAGATTGTGACTGGCAAAAGCTGGAGATATCAGCGTATGGTTTTCGAGTAATGTTTTGCTTAATTCCTCATAGCAGGCATCAGTCATTGCCTTACTGGTGAAGACTGGACAGGTATAGCCATTTTGACGGGCATGCACGACCTCAAAATCCCAATACGCTCCTTTCACAAGTCGAACGGTAAAAGGTGTGCCCCGTTTTTTGCCAAATTGTATGAGTCTTTCTAAACGATCTTTGGAAACTTTCAGATATGCTTGAACAACCAGACCAAGATGAGGCCAGTCGATGAGTTCCTGATGACTGGCAATGGCTTCAAACAGATCAAAGGTGATATCATGAAAAGCCCATTGCTCAAGGTCAAAGTTTATAAAAACATTATGTTTTTTGGCATGGAGGAGGAGGGGGAGGAGACGCTCCTGCAATCTGGCTACTGAATGTTCATGGTCGATGGGGTTAATGTGTGGATCAAGGGCTGATATTTTTACAGACACATTTGCTCTTGGCAATTCACCGCCTGGGCCTTGAAACAGACTTGGCTTGTCATCCCATGTTTTTGTTGTGATGCTGAGGAGTTCAATGAGATCTTTATACTTGGTTAAATATTCGTCAGCCTCACTGTCACTGATACATGCCTCTCCTAGTATATCAGCAGTAAAGGTGAGTCCCTCTGAGTGGAGTTTTTCCAGAGACCGTGAGGCTTTTTTAGGGTCGCTTTCTGTGATAAAGCGTCTCGCCATTTCCGTAATGTTTCTTCTGATGGCTATGGAGGCAAGTGGTGCGGTGATACCGCCAACAGCCATATTTAAGGCAGAGCGAACTGAGACTGGCAGGTTTCGTCCTTCTTTAAGAAGATAATCACGTACATGGGTAGCCATCTGCTTACTGGAGGAAAGGGCGGGTAGAACCTCGACAAAGCGAAAGGCATCCACCTTAAAGGATTCGTCTTCCATGATCCAGTCCATCAGGTGGGCTTGCCAGTATTTTGGATTATAAAGACTGGGCATTTCGCCTTTCATTTTTTTCCAGCACTGTTCGCCCAGCTTTGCAACACGACGGTCCAACCACATTTCCATATCGGCTGTGCTCATCATTTTTCTCCTGTAGTAAGTTAATCCTGCTGGAAGAACTATATCATGAGAAACATCCTAATCGTTAATATCATCTATCTCTATTATACTTGTTTTCTTTTGTATTTTGTTTTTCGATTTTAATATATACAGATGCCTTCTAGATCGGATTTTTCAGTACGATGATCGTGAGAAGTTGGAAAGAGTTGTGGATTGGGAGCAGGAGTAGGAAAAGGAGGAAGCGGTTCTTTGAAAAGTGAAGGATCAGTAGCTGAGCAATCAAGCTACTGATCTTTGAAATCAAGCTATTTTTTGGCTTTTTCTTCTGGTTCTGGTGTTGTTTCTGTGGGTAAGCCAAAGCCCAAACGAATCTTGGTTTCGATGTCCGCAGCCATATCGGGATGTTCTTTGAGAAAGGCTTTGGCATTTTCCCTGCCCTGGCCGATTCGTTCATCCTGGTAGGAATACCATGAGCCGCTTTTATCGACGATATTGAGTTCTACACCCAGGTCAAGCAGGTCACCGAATTTAGATATTCCTTCACCGTAAATGATATCAAATTCCGCAATTTTGAATGGCGGTGCGACCTTATTTTTAACGACTTTTACTTTGGTGCGGTTTCCAATTACGTCCTGACCGTCTTTAATCTGAGTCATGCGACGTATGTCAATGCGTAAGGAACTATAGAATTTCAAGGCATTACCACCGGTAGTGGTTTCCGGGTTGCCAAACATCACACCAATTTTCATCCGAATCTGGTTGATGAAAATCAGAACGGTATTGGTACGTTTGAGCACACCTGTGAATTTACGCATGGCATGGGACATGAGGCGGGCTTGGAGGCCAACGTGATGATCGCCCACATTGCCATCGATTTCAGCTCTGGGGACCAGAGCAGCAACAGAGTCAATGACGACGATATCGACTCCACCACTTCGCATAAGGATTTCTGTAATTTCCAGGGCCTGTTCACCAAAATCGGGTTGAGAAACAAGCAGGTTATCAGTATCTACGCCAAGTCTTTTGGCATAGGTGGTGTCAAGGGCATGCTCAGCGTCAATAAAGGCAGCTGTACCGCCTCTTTTTTGGGCTTCCGCTATAACATGGAGGGCAAGCGTTGTTTTTCCAGAAGATTCAGGGCCGTAAATCTCGGTGACTCTCCCCTTTGGAAATCCACCCACGCCAAGAGCGATATCAATAGAGAGGGCGCCAGTGGGGATAACCGGAATGTTTTCGTGCTCATCCGTTCCCAAGCGCATGATGGAACCTTTACCAAATTGGCGGTGAATCTGCGTAATAGCATTGTCTACACTTTTTACTTTGCCTTCTTTTTCCTTATTTGCTGCCAAT
>CAMYOP010000301.1:3224-5776 GCA_947260045.1 uncultured Desulfobulbaceae bacterium | reverse complement strand
ACAGGTATAGGCTTCGAGGAGGGCTTTTCCTGCAAGGTAGAGGTCATGAAAATGAACATTCGCCTCTGAACATGCTTTTTCATATGCTAATCTAAGGTGTTGATAGTGTACGATTTCACTTGCATACAAGGGTCCGTCTCCACTTGTTTTTTCAACTGCAAGCCCTTTTATTTCAATTCGTTTTTCCTGGGGAATCGCGCAGATATCAGCAACATATTTGGAGGTAACGAGCAACCTGCCGCTAAAATCAACTGATGGGTTGGCACAATCAATTTCGCGAAAAAGCTCTGTAATATAGGCATAGCGTGCTGTATCAGCTTGCTTGAGACTATTATCGCCTATCGCTGTCCGCTGATAATTCGCATACAATTTTTGAGCAGTTTCTCTGAATGCTTCAGGTGTAATACCGTTTAGCTTGATAAACTCATGGGCCAAATGGGTGTATGCCTTTGGCAACGGCCACTGATCGCCATAAATGTTCATCAACTGCCTGCGCGCATTCTTTTTGCTGGCAAATTCTGTTCTGATGGCATCAAAACCTTGCAGGATAACAGCCTGGCTCGAATCTTTTTTTATACTTTCACAGGCAACCCTAAGGGCCTCAATGGGGGCACAGCCGCTTCTGAAATGATATTTTTGAAGAGGTGTTTTCCAACCGGACTTGAGAGGATCAATGTGCAGGGTTTTTATCTGGATGGAGTGGCTTGTTAGAGCCTTCTCAGCATTTGCGACTGTGGTGAGATCGCCTCTACCGTTAATGACTCTTGCTGCTGCAATTATGAGAGGGTTGCCAGTCATATATTATTTTTACTTTTAAATTAATATGCTGATCATAGTCTCTTTAATCAGTGGATTAATAGTCTAATGGCTCTGGGCAAAAAGAGCCTTATTGTTTACCGTCGTTCTCTTTGTCATTATCGTAACAGCCTATATGTTTAGAGATTATCAATCTCTGAATTTCTGATGTACCTTCACCAATTTCCAGAATTCTCTGATCGCGGTACAGTCTTTCGACCATATTGTTTTTTAACAGACCGTAACCGCCATAAATCTGCACAGCATTATGGACACAGCGATGGGCAAGTTCTGAGCAATAGAGCTTTGCCATGGACGCATTTTTTGTAATGTTCCTGCCCTGATCACAAAACCAGGCAGCCTTGTAGAGCATATTTCTTGCTGCCTCAATCTCAACATGCATATCTGCCAGTTTAAAGGCAATAATTTGGAATTCAGAAATAGACCGACCAAATTGCTTTCTGTTTTTTGCTCTTTGCAAAGCCAGGTCATACGCCCCTTGAGCGGCCCCCAGACCCATCGCAGCAATGGATAATCTACCTCTGTCAAGTGCATAGAGCATCTGATGAAACCCATCCCCCTGTTTTCCAAGAATCGAGCCTGCTGACACCAAAACGTTCTCAAAGCGAAGCCCACCTGTGTTTGATGCCCTCCACAACATTTTTCCTGAAATAACGGTTGCTTCAAGCCCCTTGGTTTCATTTTCCACCAGGAAGCAAGAGTATTCTTTCTTGCCATCAGGCCTTGTTCCGCTCACTGCCTGGATCGTCGTTCCCAAGGTGATGGGAGCAGCAGCATTTGTAATAAACATTTTACTGCCATTTATCAGCCAGTCTTTGCCTTTATTTTCTGCTTTGGTTTGAGTAGCCCCAGCATCGGAGCCTGCATTTGCCTCTGTGAGTCCAAAAGCCCATAAATATTTGCCAGTACAAAGCTTAGGAAGGTATTTCTTTTTCTGCTTTTCACTGCCAAAATAATAAATCGGACCAATTCCAAGGGAATTATGAGCTGCCACGGTGGCGGCCTGAGAGCCATCTATACGGGCGATTTCTTCAACAGCAACCACGTATTCAAGATAGCCTTTCCCCTGCCCACCATATTTTTTTGGCAAATTGATACCAAATAAGCCAAATTCGCCTAAACTTCTGGTCAACTTGGTGGAAAACTCTTCTTTTTCATCAAGTTCCTGAGCAATTGGTGATATTTCTTCTTCAGCAAAGTTTCGAACCCTGGCTCTTAAATTACTAACACTTTTCGGCAGATCAAAATCCATGATCTATTCCTCATACTGAAATTTTCAACTTACTCATACGATATATACGGGTTCAGCTTATGACAATCCTTGTTATCACTGGCGTGAGCTGCTGGTGAAAAATTTATTTTTTCAACAAGAAAAATAGTAGGTGGAAAAGTTATCGTTAATTTATTAGTATTTCGGCTTTAATAACCACTTTCTATATTTTTTCTTCTGAGAGATTAACTCTAGGGCGAGCCGAAACTGAACAAGTGCCTGTCGATGCTTCCCCATTTGTAAATTCTTGTTTCCATTGCAATAATCAGCACTTGAACCATTCGACCTATCTTTTACTCGTTGAATGGCATTTGAAGTGGTAAGAAATTACAGTTTGGCAATTAATTCCATGAATGTCGGCTGAGTGGTTTTTTAGTATTTAAAAAAATAATACGAGGCAGTTATGAATAAAAGTAAGTTCAATAAAACATATTTACTTGCTGCGATATTATTAGCAGTTTTCACC
>CAMYOP010000301.1:0-3157 GCA_947260045.1 uncultured Desulfobulbaceae bacterium | reverse complement strand
GATGTACTTGCCACCGATGTTGTTAAGGGTAAAACATTTTCCAGTAGTTCGGGCAAGGGCTTAACTGGCATGCTAGATCTAAAAGCGGGCAAAATCTATACTAACTCCATTGGTATGCAGTTTAGGCTAATTCATGCGGGTTCTTTAGTTATTGGAAGTCCTGACGGCACTGGTAATAGCCTTTATCGTCCCAAATGGCCTGCGGAACCTGGTAGACAGCCGGCAGAACAACAGTCTATAGCTACGTTGACTAAACCTTTTTACATGCAAACTACTGAAGTAACCCAAGGACAGTGGAAAAAAATAATGGGAACAAATCCTTCTCATTTTGCTGCATGTGGTTTGGACTGTCCCGTGGAACAAATCTCCTGGGATGATGCTAAAATTTTTATTGAAACGCTTAATACCAGGGAAGGCAGAACCAACTGCAACTCAAGTCCCAATATTTGTTATTCATTGCCTTCAGAAGTCATGTGGGAGTACGCGGCTCGTGCTGGTACCTTAAGTGCTTTTTATAATGGGCCGATAACAAATATAGGGTGCAATCCACTTGATGCTAATTTGGATAAGATAGGTTGGTATTGCGGCAATGCGAATGGCACAACCCACCCAGTCTCCCAGAAAGAACCTAATAACTTGGGTTTATACGACATGTCCGGCAATGTGATGGAGTGGTGTGAAGATCAATTTTTACTTACTTATGCTTTGGATCCGACAGTGGATCGCCTCGTTACTTCTGTTACACCAACTGCCCGGTCGATTCGAAACGGCAGTTGGTCTTACAATGCATCAGCTTCACGCTCAGCTAGACGCGCCAATCTCCCTCAAAACTTCAGTAGTAACACGATTGGTTTCAGGCTGGTACTGGCTGTAGATGAGTAAGTAAAAAAGTCGGACCAGACCTGACTCATGGAGTCATAGAGAGGGTGTAACTAATTTTTGACACCGAAATCGGTTGCGAGAACATATGTTGCATGAGCCAGTCACAAAACATAAGACCACTCAACTCACCACGGGTTCATTTCCCCTCATCTTCTGCACCAGCAGCTGCACACTGAGCAGCACGCCACCTACTGCTAAGCCGACCAGCAGGTCAGCAAGCAGGGATGGCATAAATTCCACAGCATGATGAAGAAAATTGATATTATGAGTAAAAATTCCACCCCCGACAAGCAGCATTGCCAAGGTTCCGATGATACCCAGGCCGCGGATCACCTTTGGCAAAGAGGCAACCAATACTGTTCCAGCCCACCCCATAATGCGCACCAGTCTTCCCTGCATCTTTTGGGCCCTGGCAATAAGAAAAAAGCCCACGTCATCCATACGTACCAAGAGTGCCACCAGGCCATAAACCCCTATGGTTGCGATGAGGGCAATCAAACTTACCACAATTAACTGCAGCATGAGCGATTGCTCCACCACAGTACCAAGCGCTATTATTATTATCTCAACAGAAAGGATAAAGTCAGTACGGACCGCTGATTTTATTTTCTCATCTTCAATCTTCAGCAGTTCTGTTTTATCACTCACCATTTCAGCAGCGGGTTTATCATCTGTAGAATGAGCAAATACATGATAAATCTTTTCAGCGCCTTCATATCCCAGGTATGCACCACCCAGCAATAATACAGGAACAATCAGCCACGGAACAAAGGCACTTAGCAGAAATGCCAATGGCAAAATAATGAGCTTATTAATAAATGAGCCCTTTGTAATAGCCCAGAGCACTGGCAGCTCCCTTGAGGCTAGAAAGCCAGTGGCCTTTTCAGCACCCACTGCAAGGTCGTCGCCTAATAGACCTGCTGTCTTCTTTGCAGCCACTTTGCTCATAACGGCCGCATCATCGAGCAGTACAGCCGTATCATCCAGCAGTATGGCAATATCGTCGAGTACAGCAAAAAAACCGCCTGTCATTGCATGGCACCCCGTGTTATTTTAATCTAAAAAACTATTCAGTATTTATTATTTACCTGAGAAAACCAATGACATCATAGTCAATTTTTACCACCGACTCCATTAAGAAACAAATTGAACGGTTCAATTATGAAATCAAGTGGATATAAGAAGTCTACTCTTTGTGCAAAGGAAGTTTACAAATAAACTGAAATTTTCGAGAAGTAAAAAGAAATAGATGGGGTCAGTTATTTTGCTTGACCATGGAGAAATATAATATAATTCAGGCAAAGAGCCTTAATCTGAAATTCATATCGACCAGACGATCTGCCAAGGTAATTGCTAGATTTTGCATGAGCAAGTAGCCAAGGCGAGGATTATTTTCAAAAGTATCAAAAACCTGTTGTCGATCGATTTGCAGAATTTTCACCTCTGTCATGGTCATAACCTGAGCGGTCCTGAATTTTCCGTATAAAAAGCCTAATTCACCAAAGATTTCGCCCTTTTTAAGATTTATAGACCACTCTTCGACCATTGATTTACTCCGTGCGCCCTGGCTTTTCTTCTTAATTTCTACCCTGCCCTCTAGAACTATAAATAAATCCTGCCGTTCACTCAGCTTTGGGTCATCTAAAATCATTTCGTCTGGTTTATAATTAAGTTCATTGCTCACCCGGAGTATTTCATCAAGATCCTTGGAATTCAGGTTGTTAAAAATTCCAAAACCGAGCATTTCCTTTTTTGCAAGCATTTCAGATATTCCTTTTCTTAGAAAAAGAGCACGTCACATTCCACATCTGTATTATGGGTGAAATAAGAATGCAGATCAAACTGTTCGCCTTCTTTTTTACTCTTTTAAAGTTCGCAGGACTTGATGATGTTACTATCAGACTCGAAAGTGTCTGAGTAGCGCCTATATTTCCTTTAACTGTTCTGCCAGTATAAAAGACGTAAAAAGCGCACTAAATTGATCCCCGTATGGTGGCTCAGTTCACGAGCACGTGGTTTAAATTCCATTAAATTTTTTCCTTTTACAGGTGTATTCAAACCAAATACAATGGCGTTGGTATTGGCTTCAGTCATATGCAGCTCCATGGTTCCTTTGCCAAATACCGTTGTCAGGGTGGCATGGATGGCAGGAAAATTATCAATTGGCCGATTCCAGAGATTCATGGAAAAAACACCACCTCCAGTAAGAAGTGCCCGACATTTACCAAGAAACTGCTTTTCGAGCAGAGCTCGAGCAGGACCCTTATCATCAAAG
>CAMYOP010000300.1 GCA_947260045.1 uncultured Desulfobulbaceae bacterium | reverse complement strand
TCAAATCGGGTCTCATCGTCGGGATGGGAGAGACCGAGGAGGAGATCATGTCGACCCTCGCCGACATGCGGGCCGTCGGCGTCGATCTCGTGACGATTGGACAGTACCTTCGGCCTACACCACGGCACCGCAGGGTGGATAGATACGTGCATCCCGAAGAGTTCGCTCGGTATGCCGCGGAGGGAAGGCGGCTCGGCTTGAGCCATGTCGAAGCAGGGCCCCTGGTGCGCTCTTCGTACCACGCCCGAGAATCGCTCGAGAGTGCGCTCGAGTGACCGAATTCGACTACCAGCAACGCTTGATCAGGGCTCGCACGGCGATGGCAGAGAACGATAGCGACGTGCTGCTCCTTTCTCTCGGATCGGACCTTCCGTATCTGACCGGCTACGTGGCGATGCCACTGGAACGACTCACGATGGCAGTGATCACACGCGATGGAGAGGCAGTGCTGGTTGTGCCGGAGTTGGAGGCCCCTCGAGTCGAACCGATGCCAGACGTGTTCAGGATTCGGCCGTGGGGCGAGACCGAGGACCCGATAGCCATTGTCGCCTCGCTACTGGGGCCGGCGCGGCGTCCACTACCACCAATTCCTCGCCCCGGGCGAGAACACGCTCAACCTCAAGGGTCTTTTTGCCAAGCACTCTTTTTTCATCGACAAAAGACTTGCCTTCTTCTCTGTAACAGATTGAGACCTTTTAATACTATTTATATGGAGGATGTAACTATGGCTAAGATGTTATTTACCATCGCAAAAGGAATGGACAGCGCCCTTATGGTCGCCAGGGCTTTTCATTTCGCAAAAGTAGCAAAAGAGCAGGAACACGAGGTAACCATTTTTCTTCTGGAAGACGGTGTGTATTGGGCTCAGTTTGGTATGACTGAAGACTTTGCAACCACAACCAGAGAATCCATGAAAGAAATGGTGGATTACCTCTCCAATAACGGTGTTACATTTTATGTCTGTAAAGCATGTGTTGATAAACGCTTGCTTGACCCAGATGAGTTCATTACTGGAAGTGAACTGAAAGCAGCACCTGAGTACATTGAATTGCTTGCTTCACATGACAGCAATTTTATGGTCTAAATAAAAAAACGGGTCTGGATAATTTCCAGGCCCGTTTTTTTTCTTGAAAGTCTGTAAAGCTGATTACAGCATCTCTTTTTTCTCCTGTTAAATCCGAATCGCTTTTTCCTTATCTTTTATGTCTGGATTCTTTCTGTAGAGAAGAATCGTCTTGCCAATTAACTGCACCATTAAGGCCTTTGTTTTATCAGCAATAAAAGAGGCAGCTTCTTTTTTGTCCACTGGACAATTCTGGCCAAGTTTTACCTTGATCAGCTCATGTGCATCCAAAGCTTCATCGACGGTTTTAATGACATTGTCAGAAAATGCCTCTCGGCCTACCAGAACTTTTGGCTCAAGGGCGTGTCCGAGACTGCGCAATTGTTTTCTCTGTTTACTGCTTATGGTAATTTCGTTTTTAGAATCTTTTTTTGTGCTCATTTTTTATTAACTAAAGAGGTTTGTGAAAATTTTATAGCCGCCAACCCAGGTTCCAACAGCTGAGCCGACTCCTGTAAGGAAGAAGACTAGAAAAATGCGGAGTAATTTATTTTGCCACCAGCCCATCACTTTGCCAATATCACTTCCCACAGACTCGAATTCTCTCACCACGGGTGGTTTATTCATAACCTGGACAAAGGCAGTTACATATCCTGCACCTATCACAGGCGTAAGGCTCGTCACTGGTGCTGCAGCAAAAGCAGAAAAAATTGTTAGAGGATGGCCAAAAGCCAGAACTGCACCTATTGCAGCAGGGATTCCGTTTGCCAGAATCCAGAAGAGCAGATTTGACCCTGCGGCACCCATGCCTTTCTGATAGCCAATCAGTCCAATGGAAAGAAGAATGGCTACTGGCACAGACCAACCAATAATTTTCCACATATTGGAAACAGGCGGAATAAGGCTTATCTCGGCAACTTTTGCTTTATTGTCTTCCAGCATTACCTTTTTTATGCCTTGGACGTGGCCAGCCCCAACCACTGCAACTAAAGTTTTGCCAGGAGAAGATTTTATCTTTTCTGCCATATAGATATCGCGTTCATCAATCAAGACTTGCTTGATGTCTGGCATGGCTTCACCGATCTCTTCCATAAGCTCTGTCAGTACATCTTTTTTGCGAAGCTCAGCCAGCTTTTCCTCATCAAGCTCGGTCTTATCAAAAAGGGACGCAAAAAGTGAGGCAACAAGGTAACTTTTTTTGAAAAAAGAGGTGGCATGCCAGGCACGACGCAGGGTGATGCGGACGTCTCTGTCGCAGAGCTCAATGGCGCAATTATTTTCTTCGGCAATGGTAGCAGCGGTTAAGAGCTCACTGCCAGGGAGAACTCCCAGCTGGTGTCCCAGTTTCTTTTGATATGAGGACAGGATCAAGTTGACAAGCAGGGTGGATAATTGCTTGCTGCGGATAATTTGTTTCAGATCAAGATTTTCCCATCGCTGTCTTCTTGACAGGGCCTGATACCGCTTTTCATCAAGCTCTATGCAGACAGTGTCAGGCTGCTCCTGTTCGATTATCTGCTTCACCAGGTCAACAGACTGCTGCGATATATGGGCGGTACCGACCAGCAGGATTGTTTTATCGTCGTGCTGAATTATTTCAACATCATCTGAATATTGATGTGCGGGAAATTCTGTTGGTGTCATTTCTTATTATTAAAAATAAATTATTGATGATTATGGCTTGAGTATGAGCTATCACTTGCTCACTAGAATCCCAGGTATACAGATTGCTCGCAGGTAAACTTTGTAAGGGACAGGTACTTCACAATAGACATGAAAGTGACAATAGTAAAGAGGCCTTGGTAGAATTACTCGAAAAAATATGTTTTTTCAGGAGATTACAAGACATCGTTTTTCTTTATCAGTCCATACAGCTCTTTCAGTGATCGCGTCTGGAAAACCAGGGCCGAGAGCAGGGTGAAAAGAGCGACAGGGCCAAGAATATAAACAAGCTTCATCCAGTCCTGTCCATGCGCCTGGCGATAAACCACATACTGATACAATGTATATAACCACTCAAGAGATGCCAGTACTAAAAATAATTGCATGATGCGGGCAGCAAGAGGGTGCCTGAATAATAAAATAGCTGGTAGAAGCACGCAGAT
>CAMYOP010000299.1 GCA_947260045.1 uncultured Desulfobulbaceae bacterium | reverse complement strand
TAAATTTGACTTCCTTGGCCTGAAAACCCTTACTGTCATTGACCGGGCGTTAAAACTCATCAAACTGGACATCCAGACAGAGCTGGATTTAAGTAAAATCCCCATGGATGACACCAAAACCTATGACCTGCTCTGTCGGGGTGACAGTCTTGGTGTGTTTCAGTTAGAAAGTGACGGCATGCGCGAGCTTCTTATTAAAATGAAGCCAGAGCAGTTTACAGACATGATTGCCCTTGTGGCCCTCTATAGACCAGGACCACTCGATAGCGGTATGGTAGATACCTTTGTTGAAACCAAACATGGGCGCCAGATGCCTGAATACCCCCTGCCCCAGATAAAATCTGTTCTTGAAGAAACCTACGGTGTTATTGTCTACCAGGAACAGGTTATGAAAATTGCCAATATCCTGGCAGGATATTCCCTGGGTGATGCTGACATTCTCCGACGAGCCATGGGTAAAAAGATCGCTGAGGTCATGGAGAAAGAAAGGGAAAAATTTATGGCAGGCTGCCGTAAAAATGAGATCCCCGAAGATAAGGCAAAATATATTTTTGACCTCATGGCAAAATTTGCTGGGTATGGTTTTAACAAATCTCATAGTGCTGCTTATGCTCTTATCGCCTACCAGACAGCATATCTGAAAGCGCATTACCCTGCCCAGTTTTTAGCTGCCCTGCTTTCCTGCGATATGGACAACACCGACAAGGTTGTCAAATATATCAATGAATGTAAACAAAGTGAGATTGAAGTACTTCCACCAGACATTAATGAATCCTATCAAGACTTTACTGTCATCAGTGACCGAATTCGATTTGGCCTTGCTGCTGTTAAAAACGTCGGTGGAGCAGCTCTTGACTCTATCATTCAGGAAAGAGCAGATAACGGTGTATATCTTTCACTGGGAGATTTTTGCAGCCGGATCGATTCCTCCAAGGTGAATAGAAAAGTACTGGAAAGTCTTATAAAGGCTGGTGCTTTTGATTCCATGCAGGGAAAACGCGCCCAATTTATGGATATTTTAGAGACTGCTCTTGAGCGGGCAAAGGCTATTCAACGAGAACGACTCAGTGGCCAGATGAATCTTTTTGCCATTGGTGGAAATGATAACGACCACCCTTCCCCTACTGAAATTGAACTTCCAGAAACCATATAGGAATGGACTGAACTCAAAAAACTTGGATTTGAAAAAGAGACTCTTGGTTTTTTTCTGACTGGACATCCACTGGCCAGTGTCTCAAAGGACCTTGACACTGTCATTGACACCAACCTGGAGGGTCTGGAGGGCCTGCGCGACGGACAAGCCATTCGCCTTGGAGGCTTGATTCAAAATTATAAAGAACACAAGTCCAGAAAGGGCGATCGAATGGCATTTGCGGTGCTTGAAGATATGATTGCAAGTGTAGAAGTTGTGGTTTTTCCTTCCACCTTTGAATCCTGCTCACATCTTTTAGGCAGTGATACTGCTGTTGTCGTTCTCGGTACTGTTCAACAAAATGAACGCGGGGCCAAAATTATTGCGGAATCAGTCCTTCCCCTGCCAGAGGCCATGGAAAAATACACCAAGGATGTCCATATCAAGGTTCGGGCAAATCAGACTACCCGTCAACATCTAGAGCAGGTCAAAGAACTGCTCTATCAGTATCATGGGAACTGCCCAGTTAAGTTAACATTACATTTTGATGGCCGCGGTGAAGTCGACATTGAGCTGCTCAAAGATCTGACAATTAAACCAAGCTCTGATTTTTCCACCAAAGTTGAAGAAGTCCTGGGATACCCAGCAGCTATCTATGGCATGAAACAGGCTGAAATTCAACGTGGGTACAAAAACGGTAAAAATAACTATAATCGCCGGGCTAACGCCTGATTGACCTCAAGCAAAACAGAGTCCACAATCCGGGCAGGTAGTTGAACTCGTTGGGAATTGATGCCCGCAGGCTGGACAGGTAGTATTCTCAGCAGCCACATTAAAGACAGCTCCCGCATGCTGCAGGTCATGATCCCCAAGGCTAGTGGATTCAATATGAAGTTTTGAGAAAATTTCCCCAACCTCCTGCATGTCTGAGGTGCGAACTTTCAATAAGACATCAGGCCCGCAGCATCCTTTTTTGCAGTTACCACTTTCATTGGCAATAACCGATGGTATCCCCTCTCTTTCCAATAGCAATTTTGTCTGTTTGATTTCTATGACAGAACCTTTACGGATGTCTATGAGTTCATCATCAGCTGTAATCGGATTGCTCTTTTCTGCGGTTTTACTATTCTTTTCTTCAAGCAAAACAAGAACTTCTGTTCCAGATAACAGATCAATTTCACATGCTGCACATTTTTTTATGTCAGCTCTATATTCATCACCACATTGAGGACAATATTTTAATTCAGGATCAACACGCTTGTTCATATTTAATGATCTCCAACAAATGAATCTTTCTTTTTTTATAAACTCTATAAAATATATCGACTTAGATCTTCGTTTTCAGCAATGGCCTCCAGCTGGTTTCGAACATACTCTGCAGTAACAGTAAATTTGTCACCTTCATATTCAGGGGCATCAAATGATATCTCATCAAGTACACGTTCAATGATGGTATGGAGTCTTCTTGCTCCGATATCTTCAGTTTTCTGATTGACCTCAACTGCCATCCTGGCAATTTCTCTAATGGCCTCTTCTTCAAAAACAAGATCAATCCCTTCTGTTTCAATGAGAGCCTTGTATTGTTTAATGAGAGCATTTTGCGGTTCTGTCAGAATTCGAAAGAATTCCTCTTCACCAAGTGCGTGGAGCTCAACTCGAATTGGAAAGCGACCTTGGAGTTCAGGTACCAAATCAGATGGTTTACTCAGATGAAAAGCACCACTGGCAATAAAGAGAATATGATCTGTTTTTACTGGACCCCATTTGGTTGTCACTGTCGCACCTTCTACAATCGGTAATAAATCCCTCTGCACACCTTCTCTGGAGACGTCAGGGGAACCAGAACCAGAACCGCCAGCCCTTACAGCAATCTTATCTATTTCATCGAGGAATATAATGCCTGATTGCTCTGTGCGCCGAATGGCTTTTTCTGTAACACTTTCCATGTCGATGAGTTTTTCAGCTTCTTCTTTTTTTAGAATTTCCAAGGCGATGGGGACTTGAATTTTCCTTTTTTGTTTCTTTTTAGGAAAAATTTTGCCAAATG
>CAMYOP010000298.1 GCA_947260045.1 uncultured Desulfobulbaceae bacterium | reverse complement strand
TTCAAATCTGCAACCAAGGTAGCCCAAGTTTTTTCTAGAGCGAGAATGGTCAAAGGTGTAGCTCGTCGGAGCTTAAGGAAAAATAAAATCAGTCCCCTCTGCATTTTAGGTAAATTGAGCTTTAGTGGTAATTACATAAAAATAAATTACCTTTACGAAAAAAGGACCAGTTAGAAACTAAGGTGTAGTTATTGTACGTAATGTAAAGATAAATCCATTTTGGTTTAAAAAAAACTAAATTATTCCTCGCATATTGTCGAAAAAATGTGACAAGCTTTTTGTTGTTTGGATCATGGAAGATTAAACAGCAACGTTATCTGGAAGCTTTGTATCACTAAAAGGCCATGGAGGGTCCTGCAATGAAAATTTCTGATTCCAACATTCAACTGGTAAGCTCCCATCTCAATATAGAAAAACACGAAGAGCGCGAATCCCTGGTTGCCTGGCAACGTGGTCGCGGAAGGGTTGAGGAAGAGGCGCGCGGTGAAAATAGTAAGGGTTTAAAAAAAATGGCTCTTGCCATGCAAAAAGAGTCCACCACTGTGAGCCTGTCAACAGAAGTACTTCGAAACAGACCTGTAAAGGTCCAAGCCGTTCCAGTCAGGCCGGAAGATAAGACCATAACAGATTTGAACCTGCGAATACTCAAAGCAATGATTGAAAAATTCACAGGAAAGAAGTTTCGCTCTTTTGACCCGATGATGTTTAGTGAGACAGGTCAGGAGCAGGCTCAGAATGTTGCTCCTGATGGGCAGCAAGTGGTTCCAGTTGAATCGGAAAGTGTTGGCTGGGGGTTGGCGTATGATCATTACGAATCGCATTATGAATACGAAGCTACCAGCTTTTCAGCGCAAGGTGTAATAACAACTGAAGATGGTCAGGAGATCACTTTTTCTGCAGAGTTGAATATGAGTCGCGAATATATGTCCCATGAAGAATTTCATCTTCGTGCTGGAGACGCTTTAAAGGATCCGCTTGTCATAAATTTTGATGGTCCTGCTGCCAATTTGACCCAAAGAGATTTTTCTTTTGATCTTGATGCTGATGGCCAGAAAGATCAGATAAGTTTTGTTCGTCCAGGAAGTGGCTTTCTTTCTTATGATAAAAATAATGACGGAATCATTAATAATGGCTCCGAACTTTTTGGCCCTGCAACTGGCAATGGATTTTCAGAACTTGCCGAATTTGATGCAGATGAAAACGGTTGGATAGATGAAAATGATCTCATCTACGATAAGCTTCGTATTTGGACAAAAAACGAGGCAGGCGAAGATCAATTGTTTGCACTTGGTGCTAAAAATGTTGGGGCTATTTATCTCGGAAGTGTTTCCACTCCGTTTGAATTAACAGACCAGAACAATGAAATGTTAGGGGAAGTTCGCTCATCAGGTATTTTTTTGGGAGATGATGGCTCCGTTGGTACAGTGCAACAACTTGATCTGGTCGTGTAAAACAATAAAGTATACCCAGAGAGTGTTCTTATAACAGTAGACCAAACAAAACAGCCAGATGATGAGCATCATCTGGCTGTTTTGTAATTTTATCCTATATCAGTTTGATATAATTCTTACCTTCGATATGCCGCATAACGTACGCCTTTTTGTCGCTGGCGCATGAAATAGACGAAATAACCGTTTACTTTACCAATGAGATTGAGGGTTTCTTTGTATTGGGGTGGGCGGTTATTTTTGATGGATCCTGCACCAGCATTCCAAGCTGCAACGACCAGGTCGAGTTTTCCATTAAAGTCATGGTTATATTTGGAGATCAGGTAGCAGGCCAGCAAAATATTGACTGCAGGGTCATAAAGGTCTCTTGGCTGCAGATTTCTCAGCTTTGCCTTGGATACATAACGGAAATTAAAATTTCTTCTGGAAAGATCTCTTGCTGCTATCTTTCCAGTTTCATTCATTATCTGCGCCAGCCCTTTTGCGTACTTTTTGGAAAGCGCTTGGGGATTGGCATTTGATTCCGAGAGAATCAAGGCTCGCATGAAATCAGGATTAACTTTATGACGTGCTTTGAAATAGGCAAAAGAACTGAAATATTCGATTAAGTGGTTGTATTTATCGAGTTTCTGTAATTGCTTGGAAGACGCTTTCACATTTTTATACTTGCGGACGTACTGGCCCATACCCCCTTGCACTGGCGCTGCAAGCATTGCCAAGAGCTTGAATGTGATTGATAGGGAGGTAATCGTGTTCTCCTTTCCACTCATCGCTTTGAGCCGTAAGGTTGATATATTCCTTGAGTGTTCGAAAGAGATACCAGCCATCAAGACTTCCCACAGTTTCACGGATCGAGTGCATCGCCAGGGAAGGAACCCCAACGTCCACTACTTTAATGCCGGTTTCACCGGCTGTTATCGGTCCAATGGTTGAACCGCATGCCATATCGTTTCGCATCACAAAATCTTGTACAGGCACATTAGCGCGCTCGCAGAGCATGCGGAAAAATGCGGCTGTTATACTGCTGGTTGCGTAGCGCTGATTAGCATTTATTTTTATTGTAGGCCCATGGTTCATGAGAGGCAGGTGGTTTTTGTCATGTTTGTCTGGAAAGTTTGGATGCACTGCATGGGCATTATCTGCAGAAATGAAAAGAGATTTGGCAATGCACATCTGTCTTTTTTCAATGTCTGGTACAAGGCGTTCCAGCACACTTGCCAGAAATGGGCCCTGGGCACCAGATGTTGATACACTTCCCACCTCTTCATGATCATTGAGGACCATAAGAGATGAACAATTCGCCTCGGTATTTATCAGCGCCTGGGTAAGAGTAAAACAGGACAGCAGATTGTCCAGGCGGGCTCCTGACAGAAATTCTCCATGCAGTCCAATTTTTGCTGGCGCTTGAGTGTCATAGAAAAATAATTCATAATCAAGTGTTTCGTTCACTTGAAGTTCGGGGTATTCCAATTGGAGTTGTTTTTTGAGGATATCTTGAAAATGAACATCCTGATCCTTTAAGGACTGCATAACTACAGGGACAAGATCTGTTTGGGCATTTATGGATTTTTCTTTGTTTGCTTCTCGGTCAAGGTGTATGGCAAGGCTTGGTATAATGGCAATTGCTTTTGTAAAATCAATGAGTCTGGAATGCTGGGTGCCACCTTTGTCATGCCAGGTAAGTCTTCCTGCAAGGGAGAGGTCCCTGTCAAACCATGGATTGAGCAGGGCTCCACCATACACTTCTGCACATATTTGCGTGACTGAATTACTGGTTTTCAGAGGGTTTGGTTTTACTTTGAGACATGGGCTGTCGGTGTGGGCACCCATGAGTCGCATGCCAGTTACAGCAAGGTCTTCCTTGAGGATAAAAGCTATCAGGCTGGAGTCGTTTCGGATAACATAATAACTTCCAGCCTCTAAAGGACCCCAAAGAGAGGTTTCAAAAAGTTTCGTAAAACCTTTTTCCAGCAGGATTTCTTCTATATGAGCAACTGCGTGGAAAGGAGTTGGTGCTCCCTTGATAAAGCGTAAAAGCTTATTTGTATAATCTGTTTCAAGCATATGCTGTATACGGATATCTTTTTTTAAATAAATACTAAATTAGAAATGCTTTGCTTACTATTTATACTGCGCCAGCAGCTGGATCAGCTGAAACGCCTGGGCCTACACTTTTTGCTGTCTGGGTATCCTGACGAGTTGTATCTTGTTCTTCGCTTTCAGAAACATTTGTACGTTCAGTCAGGATTTCCCTTCTGGCTTCAGCTTCGAGTTGACTGGCACTTGCAGCAATACGTCGATCGGCTGGTGATGGATCGGCCGGTGCCAATGCGGCACTACGTACCTGTCGCATCTTTTGAACGGTCTGCTCAGGATTTTTTTCTTTGCTAACGTCTATGGGAACCTCGCCGCCAACTGCATAGCGTCGACCGTCTGCACCTGTTTGATATGTGAAGGAAGCGCCGCCTTTGGCATGACCACCTGCAGCTGAAAGATGGGCTTGCTCGTGACTTCGCACTTCCCTGTCTCGCCTTTTGAGATATTGCAATTCTCGTTTCTGATCCTGGGTCAGTTCACTGCTGTCCGCTTTTTTTTCGGCTTTTTGGGCCTGCTGCGATTCTTCCGACTGTTTTTTGGCTTCAGGGGATATCGAAACTTTGTCAACTGGTGTGGAGAGGTTACCAGCTGTTGACTGGCCTGTTTTTGTAGTAGGAGATAACAGACCTGCACTCTGCTCGCTGGCAACTTTTTGCATTGTCTCTGTTGTCGATAAAATCATCGTTGTAAATCTCCTGGGTTTTAAACCAGCACTACCGTCCGTTCAGGGGGCACAAGTAAGTTCAAAAATGTAACTTACGATTACTTTTTTGTAAGAGGCTCTTTCCCTTTTTTTACTCATTCTCTGTTGTTGGAATGGACTCCTCTCAAAGACTCCTTGCCTAAACCTCTTTATTTATACAATAAATAAAAAATTTGTCAAAGATGGGTCCATTCTCATTTCAATTCCTTTTATCTGCATATTCGATGAAGCAGTAACGTAGTCTACTCTGAAGAATAATAGAGCAAATATTGTTCCAGTTCTTAAGTTTTGCTCCCTTGGCTGTCAGGTAAATGTTTAGAAATTCCTACTAATTATTTTTGTAACATTGTCGCTAATCCGCCAATGACAGAACCTTCGCCCTTACTTCCACCAGCTGTTTGAGGGGCAGCTTCCCAGATACGACCAGCAAGGCGAGAAAATGGCATAGACTGCAACCAGACATGCCCTGGTCCTCGAAGTGTAGCGAAAAAGAAACCTTCGCCGCCAAATATGGCAGATTTAACGTCACCAACAAACTCAATATCATATTGAACAGATCTGGTCAGGGCGACAAGGCAGCCTGTGTCAACGCGAAGTGTTTCACCAGCTGCTAATTCCTTTTCGATAATAGTGCCTCCAGCATGGACAAAGACCAGGCCATCACCATCAAGTTGCTGCATGATGAAACCCTCTCCGCCAAACAAGGCTGTCCCAATCTTTTTCTGGAAGGCAATACCTATTGAGACACCTTTTGCTGCACAGAGGAAGGCATCTTTCTGGCAGATGATTCGTTCCTGGTATTTCTTGAGATCAAGGGGGATGATTTTACCCGGATGAGGGGCGGCAAAGGCCACTTTACCTTTGCCCTGGCCAGTATGGGTGAAAACCGTAATGAAAAGACTTTCACCTGTGACCAGGCGTTTTCCAGCGCCTAGCATCTGGTCAAAAAAGCCGCCTTTTTGTGACTCATTAGAACCATCGCCAAAAACGGTAGACATTTTAATATAGTCTGTCATGTACATCATCGAACCAGCTTCAGATACGGCACTTTCCTGGGGATCGAGTTCTATTTCCACTAATTGCATTTCTTGACCGAAAATCTCGTAATCAATCTCATGGGCCTGCTGTACTGAAGGTGATGGCGGAATCGATTGAACTGAAGGTGGAT
>CAMYOP010000297.1 GCA_947260045.1 uncultured Desulfobulbaceae bacterium | reverse complement strand
CTTTTTCTGCACGCGATTGAGCATTGTTAGAGCCTGTTGATGCTGCACTGCCTGATTGACCTTCTGGCCGAGCTGCAACACTCTCTTTTTGCGCCTGCCGGAATTGCAACAATTCCTCCTTCATTTCGCGCTTCTTCGCTTGAAGCGCAGATATATAGCTCTCTAACTCTTTCTCATTGTTTGTGCATTCGGAAATTGTCGTTTCCAAAACAGGAATCTGGACCTCTATATCTAATTGTTGTGAAATTGCAGCCTCAGCCAAATCATCCCGTCCCTGGTTCACAGCGAGTTCAACTTTTTCAGCTAAGTCCTCATGTTTTTGGTTCTCATCCATCAGGCGCTTATTAGCAAGATGTTTACTTGCGACGACGCGACCTAGTTCCACACGGACATCATCAACGACCAAATCAACTTCACGTATTGCCTGTTCCATCACTGTCTCAGGCGAAGCATTTTCAACAGCATCAACCAGGGCATTCAAGCTGCCACTGATAATACGGCCCACGCGACCAGTAAGACTCTCACTCATACCTTTCTCCTTATTATTACGACTGTCGTAAACGTGAAATCGTATCAGCCAGTTCCAACACAGGCGTAATACGGTCATTTATGATGTTTGGGTCATAACACGAATTTTTCTGAGTGACTCCCATCTGGAGCACAGATTCCATCAACCTAAAAACTCTTTCTACGACCCCCTGCTCAAAAGCAGCTAACTCTTTTTCTTGAATACCAGCCTCTTGATTCGGTAAACCAGATACAACGTACGCAGCCATATCAGGTAGCCACTGCATTAAACGGACTAATATTTCAGAATGCTCACCAGTTTCATATTCAGCCTGTTGTAACCGGTCTAATAGAGGTTCATACATGTCCCGCATCAAACGCAAGCCGCAGCTATATTCCTGTTGCCCCAAATCTCTTTGACGCGCCTCCACCAAAATTGCGCGCAATTTATCGCTGGGGGTTTTAGCACCCAAGATAGTTAGCTGGCTCAGAAATTCGGCATCATCCTGGGAAATACGAGCGCTAATAGAAACCGTCTTATCCGACATTTTTCATTCCTAGTACTTATTACCATAATTTAATAGTTAATTCAGACAAAACCAATATATCCTAGTCGAATACAAATGTATACAACTGAATACAGATGTAATTTACCCAGCTATATTTCTGTCCATTGCCTGGAAGCTGGGCAGGTCATTCGATCTATACTGGCGCTTTAGGGTATACATACGTGAAGACAACATGTCTTACACAAGCGCACTAAATAAAGGCGGTGACGATGTTCAGACTGGTTGGACAAAGATTCGGGCCAAGCACACTATGGAAGCAGAACCGGGACACATTAAGCCTAATTAGTCGCCCCTTAAAAACCCAATAACCTACTGATAGCAAATAAGAAATATATTTAACTGGATGAGCATTTCGACCAGATAAGTTACAATACAAGCACAGTTTCCGGATGAAATGGTGAACAAAATGCTTACCAGTAGCTCTCATGCACACCAGACTAATCTGTTCGGTACAGATTTACTTTTACAGCTTGACCCAGAAGATCCGTTAGTCAAATTATCTTTTGCCATCCCCTGGCAGAAGTTTGATCAGGCCTTTGCGATTCACTACACAACAGGAATTGGCGCACCTAGCAAACCTATTCGCTTAATGGTGGGACTGCTCTTGCTCAAGCAGCTAGAAAACCTAAGCGATGAAGAGGTTGTCGTACAATGGAAACGCAACCCGTACTATCAGGCTTTTTGTGGCGTCACAGAGTTCCAACAAAATCTGCCATGCCACAGTACCGAACTGGTACATTTCCGAAAACGTATTGGTAAGGACGGGTTCGAAACGATCTTCCAAATGAGCGTTGGTTTGCACGGTCGGCATGCAAAGGAAGAAACGGTCAATATTGATACCACGGTCCAAGAAAAAAACATTACCTATCCGACGGACAGCAAGTTAGCCATCAAGATTATCAACCGGCTAAATAAAATTGCCAAACGCCATGGAATTCAACAGCGACGCACCTACCTTAAGGAAGTAAAAAAACTGCGCCTAGATATTCGTCACTTTCGCCATGTCAAAAAAAGGAGCAAGGCCAAGCGAGCACTAAAGCGTTTGAGAACCATCGCCCGTGCGTTGATTCGAGAATTGAGGCGAACACTCCCCGCATACTGTCTATTTGAATTCTACCAAAAAGATTTTCTGTTTTATGATCAGGTACTCAATCAAAAACCAGGCCGTCAGGAACTTCGCCAGCAGCAGGTGTATCAAAAAGCAATTGAGATTATGTTTGAAAAAGCACCTGGTTTTGCTCCGACCTGGCAAATAACCCTCAAAGAGGCTGAAGAAGAGATGAAAAACGCAGAAAAAGGAATAATACCTTTTTTCAGACGCATGACATCATCCTCAACAGGTTCCTCAGCGGGACAACAAGAAAATTCATCTAAAAAGGTTTTGGAGCTCCAGGATCAGTCAGGCAACTGATGTAGCATCTCCTTTTCGTTCTAAATTTATTTATCATGCCCGCAAAAACTTTGCAGCCGGGGGTCCTGGATAATTCCGCCATCATTTTGGTTGGTCCCAGATACCCTGAAAATATCGGTGCTGCTGCCAGAATAGCCTTTAATTTCAGCATTCCACAATTGATCGTTGTCAGTGACCAGGAATACGACAAAGAACGCATGTTAAAGATGGCCACCCATAAGGCTGCTCATCTTATTCATGATATGGAGATACACAGGGAAACCCGCTCAGCTGTTGCTCCTTTCAACTTTCTTGTCGGAACCACAGCGCGACTAGGAAAAAACAGAATAACAGAAAAAACTCCCAGAACAGTTATGGAAGAAATAGCACCACTGCTTCCTTCCAATAAAATAGGCATCCTCTTTGGCCCTGAAAATGCGGGACTAACCAACGAGGATCTGTTTTATTGTCAATATACCTCAACCATACCAACCGCTGATTTTTCTTCTCTCAACCTGGCCCAGGCAGTAGGCATTCATTGTTACGAACTGTTCACAGCAGCCCGTGCAGCCGCCACCCAATCGGCTCCGAAATCTGACCTGGCCAACTCCTTTGAAGTTGAAGGAATGTTTGATCATATTGAACAGGTCTTAGCGGAAACCACTTTTCTCAAAGAGAGTAACCACTCATACCTGTTGCGAGATATCAGACATTTTTTGGGACACCAGAAAAATAAAGTAACCCCCATGAACAACGAAGAAAACACTAAAGAATATATAAACGAGTAATCACTCACCCCACCCTGTTTTCTATTTCTACACCATAGCCTTGCAAGCCATTAAGCGGGCATTTTTCACAGAGTGGTTTTGTTTTTTTACAAAATTCCTTTCCCGTCATCACAATGAGAGCATGGTATTCATTAAATAAATCAGAATCCGCCTTCAGATTATCCATGAAAAGTTCCTGAATAGTTCCATAATCGCTCTCTTCAGAAATAATATTATGCCGCGAGAGGATACGATAGGTATAGGTGTCGACCACGAAGATGGGCTTGTTGGCGCCGTAGAGCAAGATGGAATCAGCAGTTTCAGGTCCAATTCCCTTTACCTTCAGCAGTTGCTCTCTCAGCCCAAATGTATCCTCACCCAGAAATAAATCCAAGTCTCCATCATACTGCTGGCAAATCATGTGTATACAATTCTTAAGCCTCTGTGCCTTGAGA
Organism: uncultured Desulfobulbaceae bacterium; assembly: GCA_947260045.1. GTDB lineage: Bacteria > Desulfobacterota > Desulfobulbia > Desulfobulbales > Desulfobulbaceae > CAMYOP01. Next base: position 250 of record CAMYOP010000297.1, on the reverse strand, counting down.
TTATAATAACCAGCAGGTCGAATGTATTGGGCAAGAAGATCGATTGGCAGCTCTAATAATTTCTCAAGGGAGAGAACACCTGCCCGCTGCAGATTATCAATTGCCCGCTCAACATTACGCCAATTGGTATTCTGGGTAAGAATCGCCCCGACAATCACCTCAAAAGGTGACTGAGCCGGCCACCAGTGCTGCGGTCCGAAATGATCAACGAGACGGTTGAAAATGGTTTCCAAGAGGTCAGCTGATGACA
>CAMYOP010000296.1 GCA_947260045.1 uncultured Desulfobulbaceae bacterium | reverse complement strand
TTGTCCAGAGTAAAAAGAAATAGATATGACTAAAGGCAGGCTTGAAGTAGGCAGGTCTTAACTTTTTATGAAGCAAGCAGAGAATAAAAAATGTGTCTGGAAAATTGCAGATATTATTGATCTTGAATACTTTTTACACCTCCGTGAAAAGGAAGAAGATGATGAAACGAAAAAACAACTGACAAAGTATGATCGTTTCATCTATCTCAATACTATTAAACCTCTGCTTGCAAATGGTTTAGAGGACACCCGGAAAAATATTTTATTTCACTGGTTAAATGTTGTTCGAGCAGGTGCCAAGAGCAAGGATGAAACAACTCGCACCTTGCCCGGAGAGTCGTTTTATTTTTTTCAACGCCTGTTTGGCGCACTCTTTTTTTTGATTGGGCTGGTTGCCGGCCTTAAACTAACGCTTTATTTTCTTTCCTATGATGGGACTGAACCCATTAATGTCACTCTTTATATTGCCTTTTTCATTGTCCTTCAGATCCTTTTAGCTCTCTTCACTCTTCTTGCTCTCTTTGGGCGCAAAATATTTTTGCAGAGTACTTGGATTTCCCCTTTTCATCATCTTTTGTCACGCTTGCTTGTTTATTTTGTCAAAGGGGCAGTGGGGAAAGCAAACAAGACAATGACTGGTGCTGGCAGGAGTGCTGTTCAAGCCCTTACAGGCTTGTTAGCAGGCAAGAAAAAACAATACGGTCATATTTTTTTTCGACCGTTTTTTGCAGTTTTGCAGCTCATTGGCATAGGCTTTAACCTGGGCGTACTTGGCTCGACTTTTTTAAAAATTCTGAGTACAGATCTTGCTTTTGGTTGGCAATCTACCCTGCAGGTTAGTGCTGAGGCAGTTCATCGTCTGGTTCAGATCATCGCAATTCCATGGTCCTGGGCCTTTGAGACAGGTATAGGCTATCCCACTCTTGTCCAGATACAGGGAAGCCATATGATTTTAAAAGATGGCTTATACCATCTTGCCACTGGAAACCTTGTCGCTTGGTGGCCATTTTTGTTGCTTGCAGTTTTATTTTATGGCCTCATTCCCCGTGTTATTTTCCTGGTGACCACCCACTGGTTTCAGGTCCAGGAAATAGACTCCCTTGCCTTTGATAGCGCCGGTTGCAAACGATTTGTCTATAAATTGCAGGCGCCAGTGCTTGCAACCAGTAAATCTGTCAGTACAGCGACGCGCAAGCAGGGAAGCCCAAAAAATATACCTGTAGAAAGTATGGAGCATGCTCTGCCGGAGAAAGAAGTAGAGAAAATTGTTGCTTTGGTTCCTGATGAAATTTTTTCAGACTGTCCTGAAGATGAATTAAAAGAGCTTGTTAAAAAGAGCCTGGGACTTGAGCTTGTTGATAAACTTCGAACAGGTGTTGACTATAAGGCGGATCAGGAATTATTGGAAGTATTATCCAGAAAATACCCTATTAATTCATCATGTTCTTATCTTATCCTTAAAGAAGCCTGGCATCCACCTATTAAGGAGACAGTTTCTTTTTTTGAGGAACTGAGAGAGAAAATCGGTGCAAAAACGATGGTGGTGGTTGGTTTAATTGGCAAGCCTAACCCAAAAACAATTTTTACCCCTGTAACAGATACCAATTGGAATATATGGCGGGACACAGTTTTGTCCATTGGAGACCCTTATATGGGTTTGGAAAAAATGGTTGGTGTTAATGAATAACATTGTCCCCGAGTTCGCTGTCGTTGGACACCCAAACGAAGGGAAATCCTCGGTTGTCTCAACTCTTGCCGAAGATGACAGTGTCCGTATCAGTCCAATTCCTGGTGAAACAATAGAATGTCAAACCTTCACCGTTGTAATTGATGGTCAGGAGACCATTCGTTTCACCGACACGCCTGGCTTTCAAAATCCAAAACGGGTCTTGGCCTGGATGCAGGATTACCAAGGTTCCGATGCCTTGCTTCTCGACTCCTTTCTGCAAGAACACCAGGCAGATGATGCGTTTCAAGACGATTGCGAACTGCTCAGGCCCGTTGCTGCTGGTGCAGGTATAATCTATGTTGTTGATGGTTCAAGGCCTGTGAGAAATGCAGATCGGGCTGAAATGGAGATTCTGCGCTTGACCGGTCGCCCGCGTCTGGCAATTATAAACTGTAAGGACGAAGAGACAGGCTATCTTGAAAGCTGGAAGAGCGAATTTCGGAAACATTTTAACTCTGTGCGTATTTTTAACTCCCATAGTGCAACGTACCGTGAACGAATCGCTCTTCTTGAGAGCCTGAAAAGTATAGATCAGGACTGGGAGCCAGCTCTTGAAAAGACCATAGAGGCCTTTAGATCTGACTGGCAGGCAAGAAACCTGGTTGCTGCAGATGCGATTTGTTTACTTCTTGATAGTTGTTTGACTTTGTCGATTACCAGGGCCTTACCCAAAAACGATCAGATAAACCTGGTGAAGAAAGGTATGATGAAGGCATATGGTCATAAGATTGATTTGTTTGAAAAAAAAGCACAGCAGCGGATTCGATCTCTCTATAAACACAATATTTTTAATTATGCACTCCCTTCTGATTTTGTGATTTTTCAAAATATTTTCAGTGAAGACACCTGGCAGCTTCTTGGTTTGAGCAAAAGGAACCTGATTCTTGCTGCGGCAATGAGCGGTGCTGCTTTTGGAGGTGCATTCGATGTGTTGCTGGGTGGAGGGTCACTTGGCCTCTTCACAGTGCTAGGAGGGGCCTCTGGTGCGGGATATGCTATATCTGGCGGTATGGAAAATTTATCCCAAAAAAACCTGTTTGGTAAATCCTTTGGTGGCAGACAGGTAACAATTGGGCCAAATAAAAATTTACAATTTTTTTATATCCTGCTTGATAGAATTTTACTGTACTACGCTCATATTATAAATTGGGCTCATGGACGAAGAAATGCTGGTAACAGTGAACCTGACTCTAAGGAAAAAATAGATAAAATTGGTTTCATTAATTCATGGGATAATGAAAAAAAGAAAGTCTGCGCCAAGCTTTTTGACGCTATTTTTTCAGGGAACGAGCCAGCAAAAGATGAGGCCATCCAGAATTTTAAATATATGATTATTACCGTGCTCGTTGAAATATCTCAGGCAAAAAAAAATTTTCATCATTCTTAAATGTGCTTACCTGAATTTTTCCTAAGCCTAAGGGGACCGAATTTTTTTCGCGTATTATCAGCGAAAATTATTCTGTCTCCCGAATAATAACGGAAAAATAAAATCGGT
>CAMYOP010000295.1 GCA_947260045.1 uncultured Desulfobulbaceae bacterium | reverse complement strand
AGTGTATTAATCAAAACCTAGGCCAACCTTGTTTTGGAAATGATTGCTGTACCGAATGAAATGGATTGGGGTCGGGCCAAGCTAACATGTTAAAATAATTGCATTAAAGTTCAAAAAAGAGGGTGTTTTTTGGCACTATAATGTCGATTTTGAGAAAGCGTTAAGCTTGACTCTATCACCTACGTTTGGTTTTGCATGTATTCCATTTTTTTGAAAATCATATCCAGATATCCTCTCCGTCTTTTTTTAGAAATAATTAGAGCAACCGTGTCATTATTTCCATCGTCAAACGGAGATGCTGAGCTGGGAAGAGAATCTATTGTCTTGAAGGCATCAGGGATTGACTCACTCACATGTTTAATCCATTCAAAAGAGCCAATGGCCAAAGCATTTGTCCATGTCTCCAAACAACCATAGGATTTTTTCAGACAGCATGCTTCTACAGAGCTGATATATTTCTCCCGGAACTTTTCATGATTCCTCTTATGTTCCCAAGGTGCTATAGCCTGCGTGGAAGAAATAATCTTATTTCGCTTTTTTATTCCTGCCAATTCAAACCATCCGCTTTGTTCCCATTCTGCCGGATGAATAATTTGCCCTGTTGCAACCATATGCAGATCAAGCAACAGCATACATTTCCTGATCCAAACATCACCATAAACAAAAGTTGCATTAAATCGCCCCTGCCACATAGCGCTTTCACCACCTCGCCTGCTTGCAAATTCTTTGGAGGCGGATGATTGCAGAACCTGCATCATGCCAGATAGTATTTTAGGATCCTCTGCGGCACAAAGGAGATAAACCCCATCTTTTGACACAAGATAATTGATTATCGACACACCATATTTTTGAGTAGTAAGTCGTAATCTTTTTACATACCATTTTCTGTGCTTTGCAAACCTTAGGGCACTTACTCTCTTGTGACACTTATGGGAAATCAGATAAGCCCTTTTTATTAATGGATAATATTCCATTAATACCTCCGGAAAGTATTGACTATTACTTAGTCTAGTTGTATAACTAGATTAAGGTTAATTAATATAAATCCAGGGGGTTGTCAATGGGGTTTAAAACAAAAGTTCAGCTTATTAGTAGAAAAACCAGCCAGCAGTGGTATATCAATTTCCCTTCAGCCTGTGCGCAGATGATGGATTTCCAGAAAGGAGAAGAAGTGGAATGGATTATTACAGAGCAGGGGGATTTGATTCTCAAGCGTGAAAAAAAGAACGCCGATCATGACAAAGATAGATAGGCAAGATTTGCTTGGTTGTCTCTTGCAAAAATACAAGAAAGCCTCCGCCAATGTCCAGTCACAGAAGACAGTGCTCAACTCGTACAAGAAAATTAACGACATATCTTCTGTCGCAGAGGCCATCAATAAGAGACGTAATCAACTCTTAAAAGCACTAGAAGAGCTGGCTGATATTGGCAAAAAGGCTTTCACTGAAACAACCAGAAAAGTTCAGGAACTTGAAGTGCTAAATAGAGACTTAACTGCAGAAAATACTCGTCTTAGTTCTGACCTTGACCGCCTGAAGCTTGAGTACAGGCGTCAGATTGGCGTGACACCCAAGGCAATGAACTCAAAGGATAAAGGGAAACAAGAGGCTGCGTCAACAGGTGATGATAAAATAAATATTCCTGCGGATACTGAAGATGAAAATGCCAAACCCAAAAAACGTGGCGCACCGAAAGGGCATCGGGGGAATACCAGAGTTATTCCATCAAAAGTTGATAGTCACATGGAAAATCCCCTTCCTTCTCAGTGTGACTGCGGTTGCAGCACAATAATTCCAACCGATCAGACAGACACCAAGTATATCGAAGATATTTTGCCAGTATGTAGCCATGTTACAGAAATTAAATGCCCAAGAGGCCGCTGTTCTGAGTGTGGTTCTTTGGTTCGTCATGAGGATGCACGACATGGCCCGCCAGTGTCTATAGGGCCAAATTTATCCGCACATCTGGTACTGTTAAGACAGATGGGCGCAACATACAGAAAAATTTCCTTTTTTTGCACTGAGACTCTGGGCATACCACTGAGTCCATCTGGAGTATTAGGAGTGGTCAGTAGAAGCGCTGAAATGTTGCGACCTGCAAACAAAGAGATATTCAGTGCTGTAAGAAAACAGCCTGTTCTGAATGCAGATGAAACCGGCTGGCCTATAGCCTACAAGTCTTCATACATATGGGGTTTTTGCAATACTAACCTGGCATATTTCCATGCAGACAAAAGCCGTGGAGCAAAAGTTCCAAAGGCGATACTGGGTGAGGATTTTAATGGAACTGTCCTCTGTGATTTTTACGCGTCATATAATTTTCTTGAGAAAAAACAAAGATGCTGGATTCATCTCCTGCGTGACATTGGGAACGAACGGAAGGTGTTACCAGGAAATGCTTCTCTTGAAAAATTTGAAACACGGACATGGAATCTTGTAAATAAAGGAATTGAAATTAGTAAGCTTGATTTATCTAGTAAGAAAACAAAAAGGATTAAGTGGTTTGGTAAAGAATTGCTGAAAATAAGTAGAATGAAATTGCCAGATGGCAAAGCCTCTACTCTGGCAAAAAGAATAGCAAAGCACGATAAAGACTTAGCGAGATTTCTAGAAGAACCAGGAGTGGAATACCACAACAATCGTGCTGAACGACAACTTCGTCCTTTGGTAATTGCCAGAAAAAATTCTTATGGAAGCAACACGCCTATGGGGGCCGAGAGAAACTGTATCATTAATTCTGTGATTGAAACCTGCAGGCTAAACAATATAAGACCCATTGATTGGCTAAAGCAGGTGTTTGCTGAGCCTCATAAAATCCCTCCAAGTCTGTTTCGAGAAAAATAAAACAAGTAAACTTGTGATTACAGTCGACCACAGTGTATGGTGTTACGGTACCGATACAGCGTACGGTTCAGCAATTATCGGGCAGATAGATTGTTGTGCCTCTTGCTCTGCCTGAGGGCCAAGCTTAACGCTTTCCTGAAAATGGCAATATAGGCTTAAAAAACACCTATTATTGGAATGTTAATCTATAAAATTCAATCAGTTATCGTGGCCCGACCCCAGACCTGACCAGACCTGACCTGCCAGACCAGACCTGCCAGACCTGCAGACCTGACCAGACCTTATCCAGACCTTTCACACCTTTCAGTGTGTAATTAAATGAAGCATGCACCGAACCAGCCGGTCCAGTGGAACCCGGCCAGTGGCCGGTTCCACTGACCTTTTTC
>CAMYOP010000294.1 GCA_947260045.1 uncultured Desulfobulbaceae bacterium | reverse complement strand
ATTTTTCCAGCGCTTCTTCACCATGCTCAGCAAACAGAGATTCATACCCAAGCTTGGTCATCATGCTTTCAAGCATCTTTCGAATCACGGCTTCATCTTCCAAGATTAAAATTCTGCCACGTCCCTTTTCAATGCTTTCCTCAACTTCATCTACTTTTGGATTTTGCTGCTGTTTCGCCTGCAGATAAATATCGAAGGTGGTGCCTTTTCCTGGCACAGATTTTACTCTTAATATACCACCATGTTTTTGGATAATTGAATGGGTAACAGTCAAGCCAAGCCCGCTTCCCTTTACCTTTGTTGTAAAGTACGGATCAAATATCAGTTCTAAAACTGCTGGTTCAATTCCAACACCATCATCCTCTATGGAAATGTGGACATATTGTCCAATGGGTAAACTCTTTTCTACCTCGTGAAGGATCTCCAAATTCCTTCCTGTAATTTGTACCACTCCACCTTCTGGAAGAGCCTGCGATGCGTTTATAACGATATTTTGGATTGCCTGGCTCAATTGACCTTCATCAAACTCTGCCAGTGCTAAATCGTCTGGCAGAGATATGATTTTATGGATAACAGTTCCGTGCAAAGCAAACTGACAGGCATTTTGGATAACTTGCTGCAATGGTTGGATCTTTGTAACAGGTGACCCACCTTTGGCAAAGGTCAGGAGTTGGTGGGTAAGTTTTTGAGCCTGTTTACTTGCAGTTATTGCATTTTCCAAAAAACTGATGGTTTGTGGATCCAATTTATCACTTTTCAGTGCCACAGATACACCGCCAAGTATAGCTGTCAGCAGGTTATTAAAATCATGAGCTATTCCACCCGCCAAAATGCCGATGGATTCAAGCCTTTGCATTTTCTCCCGTTCTTTTTCGCTGGTTTTTCGTTCCGTTATATCTATTAACAAACCTGAGAAACCAGTAAATTCACCCCCCCGAAGTATTCTTCGACTGTAAACGAGCATGGGAAATTCTGTACCATCTTTTCGGACAGCCAAATATTCATTTCCATCCGTTTCTCCATTTTGTGCAATCGCTGCCATATTTTCCTGGCAGCGATTTCTATCTACTGGAGAAATTCGATCAAGTACATTCATTCCTCGACTGAAATCTTTACGGCTAAAACCAAAGATAGTGAATGCCTGTTGATTAACAAAAGTGAGAAAACCGTCTTTATCAGTTTCAAAGACTACCTGGGGAAGCATCTCTGCCAGTTCTCTATATTTTTTCTCACTAATATGTACTTCTTCTTGGAGAGTTTTATTTGCAGTGAAATGACGATTCATAATCTATTTGCCACGTGTAGGGTTGAAGACACGACGCTGATAATATAGGAAAAAAAAGAGGTACTCACAATTGTATTAGTAAAGCACTTTGAAGAAGACATTCTTTCCTGAAAACCATCTAAAGCCGTTTCAGAGAGTATATCAAATCAAAAATGAAGTTGGAATTTCTTTCAGAAATAAACCTGAAAAAATAGAAAAGAGAGCTGGAATGAAATAGATACACCCGTCAGCAGGTAATAACCAGTTGACGGGTGTGTTTTGAGGTGTTTTTTGCTTATGCGTTTGCTTCTGGATCTGAATCTGTTTTATAAAAGCGAAGATCACCTGTATAGACAGGGATCGCAAGCTTTAACAAAAAGGTATATAGCATGGCTCCAAAGGCCCAAACGCCGATGGTGACAGCTTTTTCAATTAGGGATGGGCCATATTCATAAATCTCACCCAAAGTCCCCGGAATAAAACCTGGAACGACAAGGCCCATACCTTTTTCAATGTAAACACCAGTGATAATAAGCACACAGGCGATATTGAGGGTAAAAAGATTTTCCCGGGTCTGGGGTCGCAGGAACAGAAGGAAGGCTGTAATATTAAAAGCCATTGCTGTCCACATCCAGGGGACCAGGTTATTATGATGATGGAGTCCAAAATAGAGATATTCCATGGGTGCCAGATGTACACTGCCTGAATAGAATTCTTTAAAAAATTCCGCAGCCAACAGGAACAGGTTAATTCCCATGGCATAGGCAACCAATTCAGCAATTTTAAATAAGGCTTTATTTTCTATCTCAATTTTTGAAACCTTTCGTATAATCTGAAAGATAATAAGCATTAAGGCAGGTCCTGAACAAAATGCCGAGGCAAGAAAACGGGGAGCCAGAATGGACGCATTCCAAAAAGGTCTGGCTGACAGGCCATTATAAAGAAACGCTGTAACAGTGTGAATACTGACAGCCCAGGGAATGGACAGAATAATCAAAGGCTTGATAATATTCAGATTATACTCTCTACTGTTGGCCATCTTATAAAGAGCATAAAAGGAAATGGTCAGGTTTATAAAAAGATAACCATTGAGCACTATGATATCCCAGGCCAAAAGAGAGGACGGGAAATTCATTTTGCCAATAAATGGCATTACATGCCATAGACGATCAATTCGTCCCATATCGATTACGACAAACATAATACACATGGTGATGGCTGCGACTGCAAGCAATTCTCCAAAAAGGACAATTTCCTTTATGGGTTTGAAATTATAAATATAGGCAGGCACAACCAGTAAAACAGCGGCAGCTGCAACACCAACCAAAAAGGTAAAATTGGAAATATAGAATCCCCACGAAACCTGATCGCGCATGGCGGTGACGATCAAACCTTCATGAAGTTGCTTCATGTAGGCAAAAGCACCAATACTTACCAGGATTCCCAAAAAAGCAATCCAGGCGAAATAGTATTTATTGCCCTTGGTAATCTGCGACAGTAGAACAAAGAAATTTTTAATTAAAGATGTCATATCTTAAGGCCTCCGCGCCCGACTTAGGTGGCAAAGAAATAATAGAATTTCGGTGCAGTGTTTAGGTCCTCTTTCAAACGAAATACACGTTTATTTTCAATGCAGTAGCGTATTTCACTTTCCGGATCCAACAAGTTTCCGAACTTTCGAGCACCGACAGGGCAGATCTCTACACAGGCGGGGTAACGACCTGGATTTTCTCTTGTTCTTTGAATACAGAACGTACATTTCTCAACTACTCCCTTATAACGGGGACGATTACCGAGATAGTGCGTTTCCGGATTGATTTCTTCATTTCTGATTTTTGGCTCACCCCAGTTAAAACGGCGTGCGCCATAAGGGCAGGCAGCCATACAGAATCGACAACCAATACACCAGTTGTAATCAACAACAGTGATACCGTCTTTTTCTTTCCAGGTTGCCTTGGTAGGACAGACC
>CAMYOP010000293.1 GCA_947260045.1 uncultured Desulfobulbaceae bacterium | reverse complement strand
CAAAACTTCTATGTTTGGATTTGCATCTACTTGGGCAAGAAGCGCTCTTTCAATCTCCCTTCCGGTTAAATCAAAAGAGTGAGCAACCCTTCTGGCTGAATGACCGCCCTCCATACCAAGATCGAAGCCACCACCTTCAGAGTTCTTTCTAAAACGAACCCCAAAATCAATAAGGTCTTTCACTCTTGCCGGACCATCTTCGACAACCAGCCGGACAACATCTTTATTACATAGACCGTCTCCCGCAGCAAGGGTATCCTTCACATGGCTTTCAACACTATCATCCTTGGAGAGCACGGCAGCAATTCCCCCCTGGGCAAGGTTCGTCGCTGTATCTGCCTTGGCTTTTTTGGTTATTATTGTGACGGTTGCAAATTTTGAGACCTTAAGAGCAAAAGAAAGCCCAGAGATACCACTTCCCACGACGAGCACATCCGAATAAAACATACGACATCCTCAAGTTGATAGATCGTTTCACGTGAAACAAGAGAGAAAAATATACAATGCATTCGGTGAGTATAGTATAGTCGTTTGAGAATCAGCAACTTTTAAAATATGAACGAGAAAAGAGTATGAAAAAAGGAAAAGCAAAGGTCGTTGCCCTTGCAAACCAGAAGGGCGGCGTAGGCAAAACCACCTCGACAATGAACCTTGCAGCAGCTCTTGCCTTGAAAAATAAAAAGGTTCTGATAATAGACTCAGATCCACAGGGTAATGCCTCAAGTGGTGTAGGTGTCAAGAAGCTTAACGGTGACGGCAACCAACTGTACCATTGTTACATGGAGAAAGTGACGACAGAAGAGTGTATCCGTGGATCCAACTTAAAAAATCTCGACATTATTCCCTCGTCCATAGATTTGGTTGGTGCTGAAATAGAGCTTATATCACTGAAGTTTCGTGAAAAAAAACTCAAAAAGGTCATCAGGCCTATCCGGGGCAATTATGATTATATCCTTATTGATTGCCCGCCCTCCCTCGGTCTCCTCACCATCAACAGTTTAACCGCCGCAGACTCTGTTATTATCCCTCTGCAATGTGAATACTTTGCCCTTGAGGGACTGGCTCAACTTATTGATACAATAAGAAAAGTTAAGAAGTCACTCAATCACGATCTCTACATTGAAGGTCTCTTAATGACCATGTATGACAAGCGAAATAAACTTACACACCAGGTTGCAAATGAGGTAAAAAATCATTTTGGGGACCAGGTGTATAAAACCGTTATCCCGCGTAATGTACGTTTAAGTGAAAGTCCAAGTCATGGGAAAACCATCCTGGAATATGATCGTAACTGTCCTGGGGCAAAAGCTTATATGAAACTGGGAAATGAATTCCAAAAACGTTGCAGGTAATTATAAAAATGAAAACAAATAGCGTATTGGGCAGAGGTGTTGGCGCCTTACTCTCAGGGGACCTTGACCCAGAAGAAAAAAACCGGTTTTTCCTCTGCGATATTGATAAAATTAAGCCAAACCCAAACCAGCCCAGACAGTTTTTCGACGAAGACAGGCTCAACAGATTATCAGAATCAATAAAAGAACATGGAGTCATTCAACCTCTCCTGGTCACCAGGGCCAAGGGTAACAGGTATAACCTCATAGCTGGCGAGCGTCGCTTACGTGCTGCCCTCTTGGCTGGGGAAGATGAAGTTCCTGTTGTTGTGCGGGAAGAGGGAACAGAGAACGGTAATCTCGAACTTGCCCTTATTGAAAACATTCAACGGCATGACCTCAATCCCATTGAAGAAGCCAACGCCTATTTCAGGTTGACCGCTGAATTTGGAATGACCCAGGAAGAGGTGGCCAAAAAAGTCGGCCGTAACCGTTCAACCATTACCAATGTGTTGCGTTTACTAAGCCTTCCTGAATTTGTCCAGGATGATGTCATTGTCGGAAAATTATCTGAAGGGCACGCTCGTGTTCTACTCAGGATCAAAGATGATCCACATGCAATCAAAGAACTCAGAGATAAAGTAATAAATGAGCAACTCTCTGTTAGAGAAACAGAAAAACTCTGTAAACAAAGCAAGCAAAGGCAACCTGCTGCAAAAAACGGAAGTAAACTTAAAACAAATGAATTACCGGCATCTTATTGCAGGGCTCTTTCAACCCAGCTTGTCAATCACCTCAATACAAAGGTGAAAATTGTTCAAAACGGTACAAGGGGCAAGGTCGAAATAGAGTATTTTTCAAGTGACGATCTAGATCGCCTCATTACACTTTTAACAGAAAACGAATAATACTCCTTTGGTGAAAAATATATATGGCCATGATGCAAATTTCCATCGTGCCTCTTGGGTTGCAAAAAACTGGAGTCAGTGACTTTATAGCCTCTGCCCTGATCCCCCTGAAAGAGGAGGGGATAAAGTTTGTTGTACACGACATGGGTACAACACTCTATGGGGAGACAGCTACACTCTTTCGTCTTGCCCAGCAGATCCATGAGCACTCTTTTAAAAATGGTGCAGTGAGGGTTCTTACAAATATTGCCCTTGATGACAGAAGAGATAAAACAGTACTGGCTAATGAAAAAAAGGACACTGTCCTTAATAATTTAAATTCGGTGAAGCCATGAAAAAAAAGTTTAAACCGAGAAAAACACCCTTTGTTCTTATCGGCATCTTTCTTCTCTTGTGGATGGCAGGTATTGCCCTTGGTGAACCAACGCGTGTTATTGAGCAAGCATGGTCGGTTTGTCTTGAGTGTATCGGAATCGGTTAACTGGCATGGAAACGATTAGAATATGGACTCAATTTCTCTGGGTTTTTCTTGCAAACGGTTTTTGGGGATTTCCAGTCACTAAAACCATATACCAAGGGCCACTCAAAGCGATTTGCTCCCCGGGGCTAAACTGTTATTCCTGTCCAGCCTCAACAACCTTTTGTCCAATAGGCAGCCTCCAACAGCTTCTTTTAGGCGTACGCTTCTCACTGATGACGGGCAATTTTTACCTTGGAACCTTTGTCGTTGGATCCATGGGTCTACTCGGTGCAGTGTTTGGTCGTTTTATCTGTGGCTGGGCATGTCCTTTTGGCTTTTTCCAGGAGTGTCTTCACAAAATACCATCTCCAAAATTTGAGGTTCCTGATTTTCTAAAATATTGTAAATATTTTTTCCTGGTTGTTTTTGTTATCATTTTACCCCTCTTTGTGGTTGACCAGTTCGGCCTGGGGAAACCCTGGTTTTGCAAATATGTCTGTCCTGCCGGTACCCTGGAGGCAGGAATCCCCATGATTCTGCTACAGCCTGATCTCA
>CAMYOP010000292.1 GCA_947260045.1 uncultured Desulfobulbaceae bacterium | reverse complement strand
TTTTGCCCTCTTTTTATTCACCATTAATGCTCCTCGTTGGGGCGTTCTGGTGGCAAAAGTAGCAGGTTTGGCTCCATTGACTAAAATATCATGCCCCATAGCAACCGCTTCGAATCCCTGATTATAGCCTGAATCATCGGCAGAGCATAACATTCCTTGCTTTACAAATTGTCCCTGGACAGCAGCCTCCGGTACAGTGATGTTCTGCATATACCAACTCGTTACTTCCTCAGTGGGTACATAATTGCCTTTATCATCCTTCAGCCCGGAATATTGCGCGAGAAAAAAAGCATCAACACTGTTCTGAAGTTCCATCGCTTTCTTTTTCCATAAAGAATAATCTTTTGTGGAAACTGTTTCAGTGAGGGTAAGCGGTAATTCGCCCTTGTTGGCATAATATTGAATTTTTTTCAGATGTGACCTTCCTGAAGATGTATCATCGGAGAGAATAGCGAAGGTCTTTACCTCGGGCACAATTTTCTTTAAGAAGAGCAAGCTCTCCACATAATACCCTGTTTGATAAACGCCTGTCACATTATGACCCGGTCGATCCTTGGTTACCACTAAACCATACTTTACCGGTGTGTTGTTCACCCCCCAGAAAACAATGGGGATGCCCGTCTCAAAAAACTGATTGCCAATATATTTAACAGCATTGTCATCCCCTAAGAAAATAATATCAGGCTCAAAATCCCTTGCAGCTTGAGTAACACGCATGGCCATTTCTGCCTTTTCTTGCTTACCCTTTTTTCTTTTCGAATCCATCCACATTTTTTTGACAACAGCCTTTGTCGACTCCACATAATCGTTTTTTGTGTATACATCCGCCTGATCTTTGTTGTCAAAATAGCCATATTTAAGCATAGCCGCACAAAATCCTTGATTAGTCTCTTGCGACCATAGATATTCGTTGTGATAGCTGCTGATGACAAGAATTCTGTATTTTTCATCGCCCTCTTTTAAAGTTGCCGCGTACCCATTTACCGCTAAAATAAGGCCAAGACCTAATGCCAACAATGCGTGATTTATCTTCATCCTCTTCTCCCGCTCAATGGTATTTCCACAAAACTAAGAATCATTTTTTTGTATTAAGCTCAGTGTTTGTTATCCTGCTACTCCAGGATGGATTGCCCCTGTCGTAACCTACAAACCAAATGCCAGGACTCCATTTTCATTCTGAAATCGGAAGTGTTATGATGAAAGTTGTTCCCTTGCCGATTTCTGTTTCAAAATCAAGAGTCCCGCCATGTTTCTGTTCAATTACATTTCGACTTATAGCCAGGCCCTGGCCGGTTCCCCGTCCGACATCCTTTGTTGTAAAAAAAGGATCAAAAATCTTTTCACGAGCGGCCACGGGAATCCCGTCACCGTTATCCTCAATCTTTATTTGAACACTCTCCCCAAGGCTAAGAGTACTTATGAATATTTTTCCCTTCTGGAAGTTTTCAGGATGCTCACCGATTTTTAATCCAATAGCATGAGCGGCATTGACCAGAATATTTAGTATCACTTGGCTCATTTCATCGGCTAAACAGGTTACACTTGACAGCTCTGGTGAAAAATCGGTTTCAAGGTCGGCTACGTATTTCCATTCATTTCTGGCAACAGTAATGGTATTATCTATAATTTTATTAAGATCCGTAGGAGATTTATCCTTGCCGCCAGGATGGGAGAATTCCTTCATTGCCAGGACAATTTTACTTATGCGTTCTATGCCGTCTGTTGACTGTTTAATGGTCAGAGGGAGTTCTTCCTCTAGAAATTCCCAGTCTATTTCTTCCAGATAGTTATCAATTTCATTCAGCTCTGCTTCGTAGCCACCTGTCTCTCTGTATTTCTTTAACAAGGTCAACAGCTTATTTATCAAGGTGTTTAAATCCCCATACGAATCATCAAGAAATTGTAGATTGGACGAGAGAAACTGAGACGGAGTATTAATTTCATGGGCAATGCCAGCAGCTAACTGTCCCACTGATTCAAGCTTCTGGGCTTGTAGCAACTGCACCTGTAGCTTTTCTCTTTCTTCTTCTGCTTTTTTTCTAAAACGAAGATCACGGGCAACGCATACAATAGCTTTTGTATTCTCATTTTCGTCCGTCATCGGGGCAGCTGAAAAAAGAACTGGTATACAATTACCGTCCTTGGTTAGGTAACTCACCTCGCGGTCCGAATCGATACCATGCATAAGGTCTTCCATTGCAGTACTCTCTACCGAGTCCGGATCCAGTATTTCTGTAAACGGTTGATCTATGAGTTCTTTCTCTGTATAGGCTAGCAGAGTACACGCAGCCTTGTTCACCCGAGTTATACTACCATTAGGAGAAACAACAATCAGGGTATCCATCATGCTTTTGAGTATATTATCAACGTAGTCCCTGGAAACCGTTGTTTTCCTTAGGTCAGTGGCCATGGCATTAAAACTGTCAACCAACAGTTGCACCTCTCCGGATGAACGAATAGTTGCCCGGAATTCAAGATCATCCTTTGCTAGTCTGGAAACAGAACTAGCCAGTTCAATAATGGGCCGTGAAAAATGTCTGGACAGGAAATAGGCCGCCATGGCGATCAATGGTAGGAGGAAGAGGAAAACAAACAAGAGAAAACGTAAAGTCTTTTTAATGTCTCTGAGGAGTACCGAATTGTCAATACTCATGGAGAATCGTATCAGAGGCTCTCCTGAAACGACGGAAAAATCTTCGTAAACAAAAATGCCATTTTGCACACTTTTAAACAACGGCTCAGGCTGTATCTCCGCCGCCATATATGGACGGGGGTTGAATGACATTTTCTCATCTGGTGGGGCGTGCAACACTTCGAACTCATATGGGGTTAGAATCCAAGATCCTTGTTCACCAAAAATTTCCATGTGGCTGATATATTCAACTATATCTTTTGTGCTTACTCGAAGGATAACCGCACCACCGAATTCGCCGGTATCGCCATCGACCTTATGTATTGCCAAATAGAAAAAATGCGTCCCTTTTTCATCTGTATGCAGGCCATCCAGGGTGAAACTTCCCGGTGCAGAGGACTCAATACGATTAAAAAAATTATCCCCCTGCCAGTCTCTGTAGTTTCGATTGATACCGCTTCGAGTTGCCTTGATCTTTTCACTCCCATACGTATCCATAAAAACAAGACTCGAATAGGAGGGGCTTGATTGAAGAGCTTGCACGAACAATCTTTCCACTGAGCGAGCAGCAATTTCCGTTTCAACGCCGGAGGACATAATGAATTCGTCCAACACAGGATTGATGCTGAGAATCTGGAGCTCCTTTAAAATCTGGCATCACGAAAATTATGTAATAGATTCTGGGTAGCATATTTTTCAAAATTCTTTTTTGTGTACGAATAGTAAAAGCCTCCCAATAGTAAACAAGCCGTGACAACGACACCTACAAAAGAAAAGAGCAGTCTGTAAAAGATTGACAGCCCTTTCATCTCGACTTTTTTCATACCTGACCTTGCCATTGTCTTTGTATTTTATAAGAGGCTAAAAATGCGCCACATATAATGTTAATTAATCTAATCAACATACTCCTCTATTCCCATGGTGCCATCAAGCACAATACCAAGAGATTTGGCACGTGTTCTGTTCACCGTCAGAGCGCCACGGTTTGTTGTGCGGGGAGCAAGTTCCGCCGGAGACACTTGATGGAGGAGAATTTCATTTGCCATGACAGCGGCTGTATATCCTTGATTGTAGCCAGAATCATCCGCGCCGCAGAGTAGTCCCAGATTGACATGCTCACGTTGGAGGACTGCCTCGGGAATTTTAATGTTTTGCAGGTACCAATTGACAACAACATCATTTGGGACATAGTCCCCATTCTGATCAGTCATGCCAGCGTAATGAGGCAGGAAAAACGCATCGACCTTCTCCTGCAGGTCAATGGCTTTGCTCTTCCACGTTTCAAAATCGTTTGTCGCAACAGTTTCGACCAGTTCAAGGGGAAGTTTTTCTTTGCGGGCAAGATGCTCAATGGCCTTATGGTACATCCTTCCTGTAGGAGTGTCTGAGGAGAGAACAGCAAAGGTTTTAAGTCCTGGCCTGATTCTTTTAAGAAGCTGCAGGCAAAGGTTTTAAGTCCTGGCCTGATTCTTTTAAGAAGCTGCAGGCTTTCCACATAATAGCCTGATTGATAAACCCCTGTGATATTATGGCCGGGCTTTTCCAGACTATCTACAAGCCCATATTTTAGAGGTGTATTATTAACTCCCCAAAAAACAACAGGGAACTCTGTGTCCAGCAGATGCTTGCCGACATATCTGGTGGCATTATCATCGCCGAGAAAAACTAAATCAGGTTTAAAGTTTTTTACTATTTTGTATGCTTTTAAACTGGAGGACAAAATTTCCCCCTTATTCGATTTCCGTTTGGTATCCATCCATATTTTTCTTATAACTGTTGAAGAAGATTCAACATAATAATGAGCAATCAATTCATGAATCTGAGTTTCATCATCAAGATAACCTAATTGAAAAAGAGCCCGACATAATCCAAGATTCGTATCTATAGACCATTGGTATTGAGGATGATAACTGCTAATGATAAGCAAACGTTTTTTGGATGAAGCATCACCGGGAGAAGCCAGGCCGGCTGTTTTCATCAAGACGAAGAGCAACAGTACTGTGAGCAAACGAAGAAACATTATTCTCGTCAATATATTATATTTTATGATATTCATTGTACCTGAGACATTAATAACAAGTGACAGACTCATTCTATGTGAAAAAATTGAGTAGCAGCCACCTGTAGAGTACTGAAAGACCAATCATTTATAAAGATGCTATAAAAATCTTATCACAACAGTACGTTGTTTCCAAAATTTGTTTTTGGCAACAAACGATAAGTGTTCTAAAAATATGACATTCTTCTCGGTCAACTATCTTTTTCTTTGCAAATGGACAAAGAGACGCAATAACAACTCCTACAAAATCACTTAGCGGTAAATTGTGGGTATTCAAAAGCGCAAAAAATATGATTCAAATTTTAAACGTAATGCCGTTCAATTGACAGAAGGGGAAGGCTGGGCGGTAGCTGAGATCGTAGGAAACCTGGGTAGAGGAAAAGATCTTCATTATAGGGATTGTAAGCCGGAACCCCAGAACAATCGGTCCCTTCCTTCCAGCCCCGTCACGATCGCATCCCAGTCGACTTCCTGCCCTGCGCCACGGGTGATATCCACCACAGCAAATCCAACCTTATCGATCTTCAGTCAAATAGCATCCTCTCTTAGGTTAAGGTTACCTGAGAGCATATGAGACTGTAGAAATCATGATTTTCTGATAATCATTTGAAAGGTTGCGGTAGAGCTTCGTCCTGCCAGTCCAAATCTTTTCTCTTCCTTGCCCAACTGAGGGTGTCTACTATGCACCAGTGAAAAATGACTTAGGGTTACCTTGAAAAATTGTATTTTAGCCAGATCTCCCGGAGTCTCGCCAGCTCGCTTGCCTCGTTTGCTCAAAATTTAATCCTGGGAATATACCGCCTCTGGTAAAAATATTCCCATTCCTCGGAGTCTGCGCTTGCCTTATCTCGGACGAAAACCCTACTTTTTCGAGGCACCTTTTGGTCAATCTGTTAGAATACATAAAGGAGGGCAGATCCGCATTTATTCAGGCTGAAGACTGTTAGCAAGGGATTGCAAGAAAAAGCAGCCCTGACAAATCGTTACCTTAGGCATCGTACTGCTTTTACATGTAAAAAACGATTTGGTTTTCTCTGGATCTACGCTACCTGCTTTTTATGCCAGAAGTTCAGGAGTATGCACTTATTTTTCATTGAACAGTATTTATCTTGAGGGATTGAAATGGCCGGCTCGTCCAAAAAGGCAATTTACGGCGCGATCATAGCAAATTCCGCCATTGCCGTCTGTAAGTTCATTGCCGCTTTCTTTACCGGTTCTTCTGCGATGTTCTCCGAGGGAATACATTCTCTGGTTGATACCGGCAATGGATTCCTCCTGTTGGTAGGTATCAGGCGAAGCAAGCAACCAGCTGATACTGCACATCCGTTTGGCTATGGCAAAGAGGTTTTTTTCTGGAGTTTTATCGTTGCCCTCTTAATTTTTGCCCTCGGAGGTGGAATCGCTCTGTATGAGGGGATCAAACACCTTCAGCATCCTCGGTCCTTGACAAATGTTGGCTGGAACTACCTGATCCTCATACTTGCAATGATTTTTGAAGGTTCGGCCTTAAAGGTTGCGTTACAGGAGTTCAATGTCACCCGTGATTCAAAACCATTTATCAAGGCGCTGAGAGAAAGTAGAAATAGTGCCCTTGTTGCTGTGGTTATTGAAGATACAGCTGCTTTGCTCGGATTGGTGATCGCATTCTTGGCTGTATTCCTTGGACAATTGACTGGTTGGGTGTATTTTGACGGTTTAGGCTCAGTACTCATTGGTGTTCTGTTAGTTTCCGTGTCTTTGTTTTTTGCCATTGAATGTAAAGCCTTACTGATCGGGGAAGGGCTTTTGCCACAGGATATTGAAAAAATCACCGCTATTCTTGAGGAGGAACAACATGTGCTCTGTTTCAGCAAGCCCTTGAGCCTGTATTTTGGTCCGAGTCAGGTGTTAGTCAACCTTGACGTAAATTTTGCGAATTTTCTCACCGCAGACGACATTGAGGAGACAATTGACAGGTTGGAGTCTCGAATAAAAGCCGCTCTTCCTGTGATCAACCGTATATATATTGAGGCTGAAACCTTGCGACGTAGAAGCAGGACACAAGTCGAAGAACCTTGCTGATCATCTTGTTTCGTTGATCGGCAAAAAAAATCATGGACACGGTGTCTATTAATTTCTCCCCTGGTAAACAACCTGAATGAAAAAACCCAGTATCCGAACCATCACGCTGCGAAGCATGATAAATTTTCTTCTTCTTGCTTTGATCATTCTTCTTCTCATCACCGCCATAGGTTTTCGCTTAATCTCCTACAGTGTAATAAATTTTCTTCTTCTTGCTTTGATCATTCTTCTTCTCATCACCGCCATAGGTTTTCGCTTAATCTCCTACAGTGTAATTCAAAGTAAAACCCTTGCAATTTCAGAAGTGGTTATTGCCGGTCTTACCTCGCACATGAAGGCGAAAATCATGGACAAACGGGATTACTTCATTAATGAAATAAAGTCATTACATGACGTTGATTCCATAGAACTCGTCCGGGCCGAGACAGTTTCCAGCCAATATGGTCTTGGCTATACGCTCAAACAACAGGCAGACAGCGTTACCAAACAAGTCTTTACAAGCAATTCGCCTGTTTTTTTAATTAATGAGTTTGACTTGGATCCCCATGTACGAGCAGTGATACCATATACAGCCACAAGCGATGGCCTGTTGAATTGCCTTGAATGCCATCACGTACCCGAAGGGACTGTTCTTGGCGCAGTGAACATCACGCTTGATCTTACTGCGTATAGAAACCTGGCCCTTGGAATAATGTCCGGTATTTCAATATTGGCCGTCTTCTTTGCCATGATTTTATGTATCAACACCTTTAAGACCATTCAAAAGCACGTCAAAGCGCCTCTTGAAAAACTGTTGTTAAAGGCAAAAGACGCCTACTTCAGCCAGGTACCGCTTGAGCCTGAATCATTTGAAAGCCTTGAATTTGAGGATGTTGCCAAAAAA
>CAMYOP010000291.1 GCA_947260045.1 uncultured Desulfobulbaceae bacterium | reverse complement strand
ATCGTATCCATCTAAATGATGTCGAACCAATCCTAGAGTCAGACCAGTATGTACAAAAAGGGGATCTTGTTTTAAGTGTACGCCAACTTTCCACTGTTTTTTTGTACAGGCCTTCCACCGATACAATAATCTGGCTGCAAACTGGTCCCTGGCTTAATCAGCATGATGTTGATTATCAGGGGAATGGTATTTATACTATTTTTGGCAATGATTATATTCGCGGACCACTTGTAGGCAATATTCTCAAAGCATACAATGGATATAGCAGTATATACGCATATGATCAAAAAACAGGAGAAACTCGTATTCTAAGGTCTTTTGAAAAAGAAGATATTTACACCCAAACCCAGGGGCTTCATAAGATCTTGGAAAATGGTGATATATTCATAGAAGCACAGGAACTCCATTCACTTCATCGCCTAAGTAAGGATTCTCAGCGCTGGAAATTTGTAAACACCTTAAATGATGATGAAATTGGTGCCATCCATTGGAGCCGTTATCTGGACGCGGCGACAACGGACCTATCTTTTTTGAAAAGTCCAGAGTGCAGTGAGCAATAATGATATATTATTCAATAGTTGTCTCTTTTTTGGTAGCCTTTTTTCTCATACCGTTCAATGCATATGCATACCTTGGACCAGGCCTTGGTGCTGGTACCATTGGCGCTATTTTAGGTGTAATCGTTTCAATCTTTGTGGCTCTCTTTGCTGTTGTCTACTATCCCATAAAACGCTTTCTGAAAAGAAAAAAAGCTGCCAGGACAACGAGAGATATGGAAAGAGAAGATGTTGACAGGGCAAAAGGTCAAGAGCACAATGGAGATGGTACAAACTGATGCTGGAATGGTTTTTGGTCTTTATAGCCACAGTTCTAGCTGTTGAAATATTCCTGCAGACAAGCCTGAAAAAAAATATCAGAGAACTGCTTCGCTACACGAAACGTTCTGGGGCTGTAATTGCTTCAAAGAAAATTAGCGACCACTGGAAAGAGAAAGTTTTACCGAAATATTCACTGCTGATTTTGTTAAACTCTCTTGCTCTTCTTTTTTATCTGTTCTTAGCAGTCTCACCACTATTTATCATAGACCTCATCGCCAGACAGTTTGATTTCCATTTGCTTGTTAAAATGATGACGCCGGCAGGTATTGGTATATCTATTCTTGTTGCCACCTTGTATGTCAAGTTTCGCTCTCAAAAACAAGCTTCTGCTGACTATAGTTTCTTGCATAAACTTCTTCATTACCTGGCATTGTCCAGCTCTAGCGTGCTTGAGGCTACACTCGATGGAGAGCTTGCTTCCTGTAAAGCGCAGTTGCAGGAAGCCAGTGGACAGCATGTCTTTGTCAGCGGACTTGCTCGGGCGGGAACGACCATCCTCATGCGTGCTCTCTATGAATCAAAACAATTTTCATCACTGACTTACGCTGATATGCCATTTGTCCTGGCACCAAACCTCTGGTTTAAGCTTACTCATAATTTTCGTAAAAATATTGCAGCTAAAGAGCGAGCCCATGGCGATGGTATTCTGGTGGATTATAATTCGCCCGAGGCCTTGGACGAAGTTTTTTGGCGTACTTTGGAAGGCAGGCAATATATTGCCAAAGACTTTGTCCAGCCACATGCATCTGATGATGAAACCATCATGAAGTTCCGTAAATATATCGCTGCTATTTTGCTGCGCCATGGCAATAAACGATATCTCTCTAAAAATAATAATAATATCTTACGAATAGGCAGTATTCATCAGGCATTCCCCCAGGCAATGATTCTTGTGCCCTTTCGGGATCCCTTGCAGCATGCTAATTCACTTATGATGCAGCATGATTTGTTTGTAAAAAAGCAGACAGAGGATTCTTTTGTAAACCATTATATGTCCTGGCTCGGACACTTCGAGTTTGGGCTCTCCCATAAACGTTTTCAGGCACTTGCCTCCAGCTCTCAGCAAAGTGACACTGGTCTCATTGATTATTGGCTGGAACAATGGTGCAACGAGTATGAGTACCTGTTACAGGAGTCTCAGAAGTTTCCTGAAAACCTTATTTTTGTCAGCTATGAATTGTATTGTGCCAATACCGAGCAGGTCTGGCAGAATATTCAAAATATTCTAGACTTAGGACACGTTTCAATGCCTGAAATGCATGAAAAAAGAAGAGAGGTGCCAGTGCCAGGTGATAATGAACTCCTGGAAAGGGCACAACGGATCTATAAACTCCTTAGTGCAGAGAGTAGGGAAAGGCTTCTTTTATAAGCTCTTTGCTTAAAGAGAGACATTTTTAAATTATTCATAACGCAGTCATAGCTCGTTAATTTTTCTTACATTTTTATAGGGGTTCAATCCTGTCATGCTTATAATAATCTCTCCTGCCAAGACCTTTGCCAGTGATCCTAAAGATTATCCAGACTACTCAATCCCAAAGCTGTTGGATGAGAGTCTTTTACTCATCGAAACACTTAAAAATATAGAAAAGCCCCAGCTAGGAACTCTTATGAAAATGAGTGATAAGCTGACAGAACTGAACTGGAAAAGGTATCAGGAATTTCAGACTCCATTTACACCTGCAAACAGTAAACAAGCCCTGTTTTCATTTCAGGGAGATGTGTATAAAGGTATAGACAGTGCAAATTATACAGCTTCTGACCTGCAATTTTGCCAAAAATCTTTACGAATTCTCTCAGGATTATACGGTGTCCTCAAACCTCTTGATTTAATTCAGCAGTACCGTCTTGAGATGGGAATTTCACTCCAAACAACAAGGGCTCAGAATCTTTACCAGTTTTGGGGAGAATTGGTCACCAAGTGTTTAAATGAAGATATAGCTGCAGGAGGCCATGAAATTGTACTCAATCTTGCCTCGCAAGAGTACTTTAAGGTAATAAAACCCAAAGACCTTGATGCTGAACTATTACATCTCTCCTTTAAAGAACGGAAAGGGTCAGCTTATAAAACTGTGGCAATTCATGCTAAAAGAGCTCGTGGTCTCATGGTTGATTATATTATCAAACACCACCTTACCGTGAAGGAAGAGTTGCAATCGTTTGATCGGGCTGGCTATCTGTTTAATAAGGAACTATCAGCTGCAAATGAGTATATTTTTACCCGAGATTCGTAAGGCGAAATGCTTATAATACATTCTTGAAAAATTCTGAATCAGACTGATGCTGGAAGGGGGGCGCATGGAGTACCGTAAATTTCATGGTGATCAAATCTCAAAAGTTGGCCTTGGCGGTGAGGGCGTTCTTCGGACCTATGGTCGAGCAGAGGAAGCGCAAAAAGTTATCAAAAAAGCAC
>CAMYOP010000290.1 GCA_947260045.1 uncultured Desulfobulbaceae bacterium | reverse complement strand
TAGAATTTTTTCTAAAAGTTTGAAAAAATTAGGGACAAGCTCATTATTGAAATCGTGTGAAAAATAGTTATGCCTTATTTATACCTATGCTATCAAAAATATCATCAGGCACTTTATCTTTCATTGACTTTTATTTAATGGATGTCACTATATTTGAAAAATAGACAGGATCTATTCAACTGCTCAGCCAGGGACTGTTGTGTGGTGTAGAGTGTATGGACTTTTTTGTTTTTTAGACAGGTAATATGCTTTTTTTCCAAATGTATTACTCCTGTTAAGTCTCTTGAAAAGGAGAAAATCATCTCGAAATATATAATGTTTGGGCTTGTCTGCCTCGTCTTGGTTTTTGGTTTCCTCTTTGTTCGTTCGGCGTATAGGGTGAAACAGGTTGACACGATTGGCTTGTACACTCAGTGGGAAAAAGAGTTATTTGTCAGGCCGCATTCTCAAATTCTTGGCAGTGATGATGCGAAGGTCACTCTTGTTGAGTTTATGGATCCAGCATGTGTTAGCTGTGCAGCTTTTTCACCTCTACTGAAACAGATGCTAAACAGGTATCCAGGAAAGCTTAAGCTGGTTATTCGCTATGCTCCTTTCCAGAAGGGTGCTGAAAATTCTATAAAAATCCTTGAGGCAGCAAAAAAACAGGGAAAATATTGGCAGACCTTGGAGCTTCTCTTGAGTTCTCAGTCAGAGTGGGCAAATCATCACAACCCACAGTCTGATACAATATGGCAACTTCTTCCCCAGGCAGGTGTGGATGTGGATAAGATACGCAAAGATATGGATGACCCGAAAATTGCGGCAATAATCAAACAAGATATGGCTGATGCTAAAACACTCAATGTTAGAAGGACACCTGGTTTTTTTGTCAATGGCAGGCCACTGCAAAACTTTGGAGCAAAACCGTTACGAGAACTAATTAAATCAGAGATTATAGCCCATTATTGAAAAAAAGCAGTTCCGGTTAAGAGGGTATGGAGATGTTGATTCTGGATAAAAAATTTTAGAGGGCATCTTGAGCAGCTTTTTGTACTCTTCTGTTGTTGTCTTTGGTTGCAGCTTCAAGAAACATTTTGGCTGCTTCATTACTCTTGTTTGCCAGAGCTTCCACTGCTGCTAAACGTACTGTAGCGTCAGAGTCTCCGAGTAAAATTTGTCCTAAAGTTAATATTGCCTGCTCATGTTCCATCTGGCCTAGTTGTTCCGCAACAAATTTACGAACTTTTGGGTTTCTATGCCCAAGGGTTGAGGCTATGGTTGTTACGGCCTCCTCAGTACCGATAAGAGCCAGTTCCGCAATTTTAGCTTCAATCAGAGCAGAATCTGTTGCAATGGTATTTGTGTTATCCGTGTATCCTGAATACTTATTAAAATCGTTGCTATTCTTACTGTTTTCACTCGGGCTGGATTCTTTAATCAGGTCAACATCTGCCTCAGGTATATTGTCATTTCTAGCCAGGTTTTGACTTTTGCTTTTTTGATAGACCCAAACTTCCTTTATTGCCTCCTTATTTCCATCTTTTCCAAAAAGAACAATTATGTGGTGTTCACCGGCCAGGCGTCGAAGAGCCGCCTCAACAGGTTTATTTATGATTTCAATGGAAACTATTTTGGAGAACTGGCCGTTTAGTTTCAGGCGGAAGTCAGCTTTTTCAGAGATTTTTTTGAGTATTTTTTCCAGGGGAAAGTTTTTCGTCTTAAGAGTCAGTATGCTTTTATTATAATCAAGGGAGAATTCAGCGCCCATTGTACCTGAAGCAGATAAAAGGGAAAAAAATATCAGGAAGATTAAAGCTTTACCTGAAATTATAGGTAGATGTGGTTCCCTTAGTATTGATGAATTATTGAGGAGCATATGACTATTGAATGGAGTTAGAAACCGATCGCCCGCTTTTGGGGTGGCGGAAGCGTATTTCACCTTTCAGGCCAGGGATACCTATAGGGCTGGATGTGGTGATAGACAATTTACTGGCTCCTGTTTGTGGCTGTTTAATCAACCATTTTACCGATCCTGTTTTGCTGTTAAAACCAGCTGGATCTGGTGAAGCGCTTTTAATTTGGAGACCTGCTGGAATTTTGAGTTGGACTATAAAGGCAGCAGGTGGTGGCGGGCTGGTATTTAATTGGATAATTATTGTATTACTGCCTGATTGGACATAGCGTCCTGTGACGCTTGTGTCTGAATAGAGGCTTGATATTGGCCAAAAGAAAAGGAGCAGGAGGCAGAGGATTACTTTTTTCATGGGACTTTATTCCTTTTGTTTATTTATCATTGTGCCGTGGAGTTTCAAACCTATGTTCACTGTTGTTCCAGGTGTATTTATCGGCTAACCAAAGTGTTTCCAGGGTTTCATGAAAGTCTGCCTGCATTTCAGATTCTGGGAAAGTGTCATAGGCCTGCAGGATTTCATCATCACTTATTATATAATCCTTATTACTGTCAGCCCAGTGATAGGGAAGGATTGTCACCTCGCCTGGTCCGCTTATATTTTTTTCTGCTTCTTTTTTGTTTTGAGTGACGACATTGCCAGAAAAAGTAAGGAGGTCGCCTTGCTGAAGAGCAATATCAGGGTGGACCATATAAAGAAAAAATGCCTGGCCGTCTGTTGTTTTTCCTATCCAGCGGGGCTTTTTGCCAAATTCTTTTCTGTTTTCACCCTCCTCACTGACACTTGCTGTCGCCTCGCCAGATATTGTTTCACGAACTAATATTGAAGCTTGGATTTTTGCGGCACCACGTAATTTGACAACAACAGGGAATGCAACTCCTGGTGGTGTATGTGCGGGAACAATTCGAAAAGCCTCAAGTGGTGAGGCTGCTTTTTGCGGCCACAAAAAAATAATCAGGAATAAAAGAAAAAGTCCGGCTGAAAGAGTTGAAGTAATGGCTCGATTTTTCAGGAAAAAACTAGTGGTGGTTAACGGCTGAGATGTTTTTGGAGCTTGCGCTGTGTCTGGTTCAAGTAGCTCAGGATTTTTCTCTTCCCTTTCTTCTTCATCATTTGTTTCAAGAATCTCTTCTAATTCTACTTCAAGTGCTTCAGCCAGTTTAAGTCCATTTTCTTTTTTTATAGTGGGATATCTGCGATTCTCCCAACGGGAAATAGTATCGGTTGTTACTCCGACAACAGTTGCCAGGTAGAGTTGGGTCAGTCCCTTTTCTTCTCTTAGCTGACGAATTTTATTGCCATCAATCTGCACGCTGCTGCCCATTATCATTTTGATATTTTCATCGCTGCTCATGCGATGTGATTTTTTTCAATCTTTGCTTTCAGTGTACCAGCTG
>CAMYOP010000289.1:2192-5489 GCA_947260045.1 uncultured Desulfobulbaceae bacterium | reverse complement strand
ACTGTTATTTCTCTGCGGCCTAAAACATTGAAGAAGTTATCAATGCCAAAGGTCAGAAGGTTTTTCTCTCCAATTCTGTCAAGTCTATCAAATCTTGGTAGATCTTTTTGGTCAATGTCTGGGGTATATTGGTGGGCGAAATAAGGTCGAATAAGATGATGCCAGGAGTATATTTCTTCACCAGCATAGTCAAAATCTTTTTGCAGGGTAGTGCCAACTTCAGTTAGCAGATCATACATAACACGATTTTCGTTGTCGCTTCCTGTCCATTTGCTCTCACCATATTCCTGTACCAGGTAAGAAGTGCTTCGGAGACCTAGCTCAGCTTTGGCTTCAAGGTATTCACCAAGTGGCAGCGGTGCTAATATTTGCGGATACATGTCAACTCTGTGACCACCTATACCCTCCTCACGCCAATAATTAACATAGCCTACGTCCCAGGCGACATCTATTGTAGAATCGCCAATGGGAACTAATCCTGTGAAATTTGCTGATGGAAGTCGCATCAGAGGGGAAACAGCGGCTGTGGTAGATGTGGGCTCCAGGCTGACATCATTAACGGCAAATAGTTCTCCTCGTACACTGAATTCGTCCCATGAGCGGAGAATTTTGAAGGAGTTGTCTCGTAAGTCAGTTGTCTGGGTTTGAAATCCGCGACCAAAAACTTTATTAAAATAGCCATTGTCATCATTGAAGCCTGTAAAACCAGCACTAAATTCCCTGAGATAATCTCGATCAGAAACAATATCCAAGTCAAGGCGACTCACCCATTCACCAAAATCATGATCAACTTTACCCCGAATCCAATATCTCTCCTGATTGGTATGGGTGTAATTGCCATCCTCGTAATATTCTTTTTCAGAGGGGGTTGACAGGTCATCATACAGATAATTGGCCATAAACGTTCCCTTGTCTTCCTGGTCAAGAACGTATCGGTACTCAGCCCCGGCCATTAATCCCCTGTTACTCAGAAAGTATGGATACAGTGTCAAATCAGTGTTTGGGGACAGATTGATAAAGAGAGGTATATCAATTCCATATCCATCACGATCAGAGACAGAAAATTCAGGGAAGAGAAGACCTGTTTGGCGTTTTCGTTTGGCAGGGACAATCAGAAGGGGTGAATAGAGTATTGGTATATCTTTTATTCGAAATGTTACATCTTTTAAAAAAGCATATCCTCCATCGGTAATGTCGGCATTGCTTGTTGCAAAGCTCCATGGAGGGGTTTCGCCTTCCTTAAGCTTACAAGTAATAACCCAGCCATCTTCGATGTTATAGGTGACCGCACCTGTTTTCTCTATTACTCGGCCTTCTAAGCGTAATTCTTTTTCTTCTCGGAGGATGACAGCATTGTGGAAGGTACCTGTTTCATTTTTCAGGTGGACCATACCACTTTCAGCCTGGAGTTGGTCTTCACCCATTTTGATGCGAAGATTCCCTCTGCCTTTCACAGTACCAAGAACTATATCATATACCATCCAGTCGGCTTTGATGGATGTAATGATTTCTTCCTGTGTTTGTAGTTTTTTGTCAGAAGCACCTTTTTTGTCAGATTCTTCTTCAAGGAGATCACTCCAGTCAGAGGCATCACTTTCAATAGCTTCTACAGTAACAATACGTTTTTTTTCTAAGACTACATTACCCTCAGCGATAATCGACTTGGGATCATCGTAACGGGTAAGTTTGTCCGCAGTGATTAGCCACTCAGACTTTTCTTGCTCTTCTGCCAAAGAGTTAAAAGGAAAAATACAGATACACACTGTTAATACAGTAAAAAATGTAATAATCGGGTATGGTGCTTGACTTTTGTTCACCTCTACCTGCTCCTTAGATGTGCTGAAAAGTGAATGATATTATGCAGAGAACTGTTTAATACAAGTTGGTTGAGTGTAAGCAGACAACCGTTATTAGTCAAGGCAAATTTGCTAGATTTGCCTTGCCAAGAGAGTGAAATTGTTTTAAGTAAAGACTCAAGATATTGAAGCCTTAATCCCCTGATATTCCATGGGTCGTGAGGCGCTTCCATGTTTGTTGTTCCG
This sequence comes from uncultured Desulfobulbaceae bacterium, assembly GCA_947260045.1. Lineage (GTDB taxonomy): Bacteria > Desulfobacterota > Desulfobulbia > Desulfobulbales > Desulfobulbaceae > CAMYOP01. Next base: position 3,447 of record CAMYOP010000289.1, on the reverse strand, counting down.
CAGATAAAATTCCACAATTTAATCAATCCTCTATGAAGCATATCTTTGGCCCGGTTAATTCTCGGCGCCTGGGCCGTTCACTTGGCATCGATTTATTTACTGAGAAGATCTGCAATCTAAATTGTATTTACTGTGAAGTCGGGGCCAATAAGCAGTTTACCAGCTTGCGTAATTTCCATGCACCAATTGAGGCAATTACTGCAGAAATGGTGGATTTCTGTGCGGACAAAAAGCAACTGGAACAGATTGATGTTGTTACTATTACAGCCAGTGGAGAGCCCACGCTTCATTCCGGACTTGGAAAAATTGTACAGCGATTTAAAGAGTTAACAGGAAAAAAAATAGTTGTTTTAACAAACGGTACCACTTTACATGATAAAGACGTACGGCTTGACCTGGAACAGGTTGATATTGTAGTTCCGTCCCTTGATTCAGTTTTGGGGAAAAGTTTCAGGCGGCTCAACAGGCCTCATCCTGATTTAGATCTTGATGCCATTATAGAGGGTCTCATCATTTTTTCGAAAGAATTTAAAGGTTCGATATGGTTGGAGATTCTTTTTGCAAAAGGTTTTAATGATACAGAAGATGATGTAGAGGCTTTTTGTAGAATATTGCCTCAATTGAAGGTGGATCGTATTCAGCTAAACACGGTTGCTCGTCCTCCACTTGAGCAATATGCAAAGCCAGTATCTCATGATTTTCTACAAACAGTGGCTGAGCGTTTTTCACAAATTCAGAGCTCCATCCCTGTAGAGTTTTTGACAGAACAAAAGAACAAAAAAATACAAACAGATGTGTTGGAAAACAGACCTGTTGAACTGACTAAAGATCGTATTGAAGCCGTACAGGAAAAAATTGTAAGTATGCTGAAAAGAAGACCCTGTACTGCTGATGATATTAATAAGGTTTTCCATGTGGGAAGCCAAAATGAAATTGAGATGCTTCTAGAACTCCTGATTCGCGCTGGTGATGTTGAGAAAACAATGCACGGCGATAAAAGTTACTATCATGGAAAGAGAACAGGCGTTAATGAAGTCGCTCGGAAAAATTATCCAGGAAACCGTGATTTATGACTGATGAAAAATTGAATGAAGAGGGGCTCTCTGAAGAAGAGACTGCTTCTACGAGTAAAGTAACAACTGGCGCCTGGTGGAAAAGCGCAAAAAAGATTTTCTCCAAAAAAGGTGATAAACAAGATGCGCCTGAGCCTGAGGTAGAGAAAGACGAGGTGGGCCAAGAGGTTGTTTTGCCTGAT
>CAMYOP010000289.1:0-2172 GCA_947260045.1 uncultured Desulfobulbaceae bacterium | reverse complement strand
GACAGAAGAGACTGTCTTGTCTGATTCTGTAGAAGAAAGCCAGCCTCCGAAAAGCTTGGATGAGGCCGATAATGCTCCCGCCCCTAAAGAGCCACCCAAAAGAGGGGGGCGGAAGAGAGCTTCTGTTCAGCAAAAAAAGAAGAGGGGGCCGCAGCAAAGTGGAAAAACAAAGGGCGAAAAGCTGTCAGATAAGCCTGCTAAACATGACAGTGACGAGCAAGAGGTCCACGATGATGGCAAAAAGGAGAAAGGCAAAGCTAGGGATAAAGTTGTCGTCAAGCTTTTAATCAACTCTGAAGAACCTGAAGAGTGTCGAATTGCCCAGCTTGAAAACGGCAGGCTCGAATCCTTTCACGTGAATACAGTTGTCAGGGAACAAACCAAAAACAATATTTATAAGGGACGAATTGTTTCAATTGAAGCAAATTTGCAGGCGGCTTTTATTGATATGGGTACCGGCCGCAATGGCTTTCTTCCTTTTAGTGAAATCCACCCAGAATACTTTCGTCAGGATGTGGATGAGCATAGCCGCAAACTCATCGCAGAACATCAATGGAAAAAGTTAAAAATAGAAAGGGTGCTTGAGAAAGGACAGGAAGTGCTCGTTCAGGTGGTCAAAGAGGTTACGGGCAATAAGGGTGCAAATATGACCACCTATCTTTCCTTGCCTGGTCGTTACCTGGTTCTGATGCCTGGAAGTGACAGTTCCGGTATTTCCCGAAAGATTGCTGGCCATGAGAGAAGGTCACAACTTCGCGAAATAATGAGCGATTTTAATATTCCTGAAGGGATTGGCTACATTATTCGAACTGCCAGTGTTGATATAACCAAGACCGCATTGCAGCAGGATTTACGCTATCTTCTCCGCTTGTGGAAGGAAATAAAGCAGCGGGGCCAGACAATGGAAGCGCCTGCACTTGTCTACGAAGACCAGGATATTGTTGTCAGGTTTTTGCGAGATCATTTCACAACCGATGTTCAGGAAATTTTAGTCGACACTGAAGAATCAATGGAAAATGTGAAGGATTTTCTTGAGCTTCTGCCAACGAAACAGCGCCAGGTAAAAGTGAAACTTCACAGAGGCTCCAGGCCAATTTTTAACACCAATAATGTTGAAGAGCAGATAGAGTCAATCTATCAGCCTCAGGTAGCTTTGCCTGCAGGTGGCTCTATCGTTATAGATCCCACTGAGGCTTTAGTTGCAATTGATGTTAACTCTGGCAGAACCTCCAAAGATTCAAATTTCGATGAAACAATCCACCTGGCAAATATGGAGGCCGCTGAGGAGCTTTCCAGGCAATTACGACTTCGGGATCTGGGTGGTTTGATCGTGGTGGATTTTATTGATATGCGTAATAAAAAGCATATCAGAGATGTTGAAAAGCAAGTCAAAAGCAGTATGAAGCGTGATAAGGCCAAGGTAGACATCAGTAAGATCTCTCGTTTTGGTCTCATGCAGATTTCCAGGCAGAAGATGGGTGCTCCGATAGAAAAGGGTAGCTATAAAGTCTGTGAGCACTGCCAGGGAAGAGGCGTGGTTCGTTCTGTTGAAACTTTAGCTCTGTATTATTTGCGCCGGATTCAAACAGGTATTTCCCGCAAAAAAACGAATAAGGTGAAATGTGTCTTACCGATTGAAGTGGCTCAATACCTGTTAAATAAAAAACGAATTGAGTTAACAGAGCTTGAAACAAAACATAAGGCAATAATTGATATTCAACCCATGCCAAATATGAAACCAGGGGATAATCAGATTGAGTTCGTTCAATAAGAAAATAACAATTTTCTTTTACCCATCGTGTACAAAGCACTTGTGTTAAAATACAAGGTAGGGTATAAGCATCCAAGTTTTATGCGCCAGTAGCTCAGCTGGATAGAGTGCCGGACTACGAATCCGTAGGTCGCAGGTTCGAATCCTGCCTGGCGTACCAGTAATTCCAAGGGGTTAAGTCGCTTCGGCTTAACCCCTTTTTTATTTGGTAACATGAATGTTGCTTAAAAATAATCTGGAGCGATGAAGATTTTTTTTCCTGATGATAGAGGAAGAAATTTGAATCACTGAAACGATTGAAAAGATAGAAAAAATAGCAAGGGACTCAGGTGTTGTGTTATTTCTACATGCTCTGTCCTGCTTTACCGCGTTCCCAACCCACCAATAATTTTCTACGCTTT
>CAMYOP010000288.1 GCA_947260045.1 uncultured Desulfobulbaceae bacterium | reverse complement strand
CCAGGCCGGCTTCTTCCATTTCCTGCTCTTTTATCGATAATTGCCGACATTGCTTAATCAGGAAATCCCATTTTTCAGGCGCATATCCCAGCATATACTGCTTTATAATTTCTGCTGTAATTCCCCTTTTTGTCAAATATGCACGCGCTTTTTCCGCCGAAGGTTCCTGTTTAAGATACTTATGGTAAACAGTTGCTGCCTTCTCATTGATGTAAAACAGTTTCTCCCGCGTTTTGGCCCTTGCTGCATCACCTTTGGTTACATTGGCCTCCGGCAGCTGAATATGATAGCGTTCTGCCAGCTGCTTAAGAGCTTCCGGAAAAGTCAGGCGATAATACAGCATCATAAAACTGAATACATCTCCACCTTCACCACAACCAAAGCAATGAAAACTTTGGCGTTCCGGACTTACAATGAAAGATGGGGTTTTTTCAGCGTGAAAAGGACATAACCCTTTCAGGTTGATACCTGCTCGTTTAAGAGCAACACACTCACCTATAATATCAACTATCTGGGCGGCTTCTTTGACTGTGCGTGCTGTATTCTGGTGAAACGATGATGAAGCCATAAACATAATAACTCAATTTTTTGAAATACTGCGTTTGAAATTCTACCGTGCAATTATCTTTATTATACAAATAACTGTATGATATTAATTCAGGGGATTCTGTTGTAACATGCAATATAGCATGACAAACAGTGAAACCCAATTTTTTGAAAGCTGTATTTAAAATACACCGGATGTATGGTACGTTGAAACAGACCGGTGAAGAGTATAAAGCTAGCCGGACCTGTTCACTACCTTCCATAATCTTTGCCATAATTCATACAGGAGGTCCCATATACGTCTAAAATAAATTATCAGCAAAATTCAGAATAGCATAATTATCCCGCTTTTTGAGTCAAGAAAAAAGGCAACACTGACCCGGCAGATTATTTTCAAGATCAATTTTATATAACCAGTTTTAAAAAAAGTAATAAATCATTCAACCTTCCTGATTCCAGAGAAAAACCCATGGAACCTACAATAGAAGATGCCCTGGCATATGAAATCAAAAAAGAAATAGCAGATCGTTATTTTGGGTTTCGCAAGCTTATAGAAGATGACAAGCTTGATTTAAAGGAAAAAGTCAAGCAGCACTCGCTGATTCTTGAAAAGAGAATATGCTTTGAGCTCGTCCGAATATACATACTTCTGCAGAATGAAAATCTGATCCATGAATTTATCAACCTCACAGGCTGGGAGGAAAAATTATACTATGACCCCTATCTCACCGAGTCACCAACTATAAGGGATAGGGTTTTTGATAAAATTCCCAAAAGAGGTCTCACCAGGGCCGGGCGATTTAAGAATCTTTTTATGGATTGCTATGAACGCCTGGTAATTCACGCAGAGCAATATCGAGAGAATCTCCTAGAGCTCAAAGAGAGCTACGCTACTATTGATGCCGAGATAAAACTTTTTTATAAAAAAAATGATATCGGCAATATAATGGGATTTCTCCGCAATTTGGATGCTTGCGGGTCCGATGAATGTATGCCGAGGTGTATTGAAGCAGGGCTCACCGATTCTTTTGAAAAAAAAATGCGCCTGGAGCCGCCTGAACCCGTTGAAAAGTTCTTACCCACAATCCCGCCGCTGATTCCACTGCCCAATATACGTAAACAATTAAAAAAGTTGGTAGATAAAGCTTTTAAACTTCATGGTGATCGATGCCTGGATGAGTTACCGATATAAATATCAGACTCACAGATTTCTTCCTGCTGCGAGTGATTTTATACTATGAGTTTCGTTTTCCTTTCGAGTTTTTCAGGCAGGAACATTAAGGCGGAAAACACCGACACCACGATAAAACTAACAATAGCGACCGTCTCAAGTCTTTTACGTCCTACCTTTAGTTTTCAAGTCCAGATACATTTCATGTGCATGCTGTGGCGAAAGATTTTCATGAACAACTGCGCCCACCGCCTGAATCATTGCCTCCGGTGATTCAGACTGAAAAATATTACGGCCCATATCCACACCGGATGCACCCTGCTGAACAGCATTATGAGCCATGGTAAGTGCATCAATTTCAGGAATTTTCTTTCCGCCTGCCATAACTATGGGTACCGGGCAGCTTGCTGTCACCGTTTCAAATCCATCCGGGATGTAATATGTTTTGACATATGCAGCCCCAAGCTCTGCGCAGATTCGACATGCAAGCCGAAAATACCTTGCATCACGGGCCATGTCTTTGCCCACTGCAGTAACTGCAAGGATTGGCATGCCGTATCGCATTCCCATATCAATCAATCTGGTCATATTATGTACGGACTGGGTTTCATATTCACCTCCAATAAAAACCTGTACAGCAAGGGCACAGGCATTAAGACGCAATGCGTCTTCCATGTCCATCGCTATCTGCTCATTGGATAGCTCTTTCAAAATGCTTGGACCGCCGCTTGCCCGCAAAACTATACTCTTGATATACGATGGTGGAACTTGGGAACGAAGAATCCCGCGCGTAAGCATAAGGGTATCTGCATAGGGTGCAAAAGGCAGAACTTTAACGTCGATTCGCTCCAAACCCGTGGTTGGGCCTTGAAAATATCCATGATCAATGGCCAGCATAACTGTGCGTCCAGACTCTGGATTGAATATCCGAGCCAGTCTGTTCTTCATTCCCCAATCCAGCGAGTTTGAGCCCTTTAGAAAAAAGCCGTCATTTTTTGCTGGTACTTTAAGGCAAAAGTCCTTTCCTTCTTTGTCCACTTCAGGCATTTCCTACCTCCTTACATTTCTTTTAGAAAAAAAAATAGCTTTTATAAAAACTACAATCTCCGTAGTTACATTTCAATTAACATTATTCCTGTGGTCTGATTATGACCTTTAACGATTCTGAAGATTCTGCTACTAAACGAAACCCCTCAGTCACATTTTCCAGTCCAAAAGAATGGGTAATCATATCAGTTAGGTTAAGGCGCTTCCTTTGTATCAACTCAAGCGCAGTTGCGCAATCAGCAGGACTTCCAGCATAGGTTGTGGTCATGGTAACATCCCTTTTCCAGAACAGATCATTAATGGAGACCGGTATGGTTATTTCTGGATTTGTAGGGGCAAATAGCAGAATAGTACCTCCACGGGCAACTGCTTTCATTGCCTGCTCAAATGCACTGGTTTCCGATGCACAAACAATTACTAAATCAGCTTTTCTGCCATTATTTATCTTTTCGAAAAGTACTGGTACATCTTGACCGGCTGCCAGAGTTTCATCCGCACCGAAACGTTTTGCTGCCTGCAATCGATAATCGTTAATATCAGTAGCAACAATAAGGCCCGCTCCTGTAGCAGCGGCAAGCAAGCAAATTCCA
>CAMYOP010000287.1 GCA_947260045.1 uncultured Desulfobulbaceae bacterium | reverse complement strand
CCCATGCACAGCAAAAAACCCAATGCCCTTGCCACAAAAGTCTACACCCTAGCAACTCTTGGCTGTATCTGTACGAGCCCTGCAATTGTTTCAGCAGCTCAAGAAGCACAAGAAAGAGCTACTGCTACCATAATGGAAAAGGTTGTCGTCAGTGCAACCAAAATTGAACAACAACGTAAAAAAGTCATCAACCCTGTCGAAACCATAGACTTTGTTGATATCGCGGAATCGCCTGGCACCAGCCTTGGAGATATCCTTGCAGAAAAATCAGGAATCGACTGGCGCACACGTGGTGATTACGGTGGAGCAACAGAGGAACTTCACCTGAGAGGTATGCAAGGTGACGAGACCCAGGTTTTTATAAACGGTGTTTCCATCAACTCCCCATCTGTCGGCGCTGCCGACATGGGAAAAGTCGCAATCAATGCCATTGACAGTGTTGAAGTGGTAAAAGGATCCGGCTCACTACTCTATGGTTCAGGCGCCATGGCAGGTACAGTGTTTATTACTACCAAAAAACCACAGCGAGACGGAGCAGACTTCATCGTCAGCGGAAGTTACGGTACTGAAAACACCTATGAACTGGCAATTGAAAACGGTATGTATGTCTCGGACAATTTTGGCTATTACCTGACCGCCACCAAAAAAGAAACAGATGGTTTTCGCGATAATGCTGATCTGGACCATAAAGACATGTCGCTTAATCTTATATTTGATCCATCAAAAATGCTTAATGTCAGCCTGTACAGTGATTTTATCGACAGAGATTACGGTGTTCCTGGTATTACACCCCCTGCAGGTACCCAAGCATTTTCCATTGGCAACAGTCAATTTTACAATCACGACTCCGCAAGCCTGCTCGATCGTGGTGCTGATGAAGATGCTCATCTGGTACTCCAGGTTACCTCCCAGCCGCTTGACTGGCTGGGCATTACCATAGAAAGCAAATATACCGACATGGAAAATTACCACCTCTCCCGATATAATGCTGGTGGCTGGACTAATCTTGCCGGAGAAGGGTTACAATCCTGGGTAGAAAATACAATTGGTGAAGTCGAGGCTTACGCAGAACTTACTCCACTTGAAGACCTGACTATCCTCGCTGGTGGTGATTATCAAAACCACGATTGGTCAACCAAGAGCATAGAACTTGATGTCAATGGAAATGAAAAAGCTGGCCAGACAAGCAACCAGGCAAATATTTTCACAAAAAGCGTATACAGTGAAGTTCAGTATAAACCTTTAGCAAACCTGAACTTTCTTGCTGGAATCCGCCTGGAAGACCACTCAACCTTTGGCTCGGAAACCCTGCCTCTTCTTGGCCTGGTTTTTAATCCCTGCGATGATTCAGCCATCAAAATAAGTCATGGCAAACATTTTAAAGCCCCCACACCAAACGACCTCTTCTGGCCAGCTGATGCCTTTGTTGCGGGCAACCCTGACCTTGAGCCTCAAACTGGCTGGCATACAGACATCACCTTTGAAAAAAGCATGATGGACGACATGCTCTTTCTGAGCGGATCATACTTTAACTGGAACGTGGACGGCAAAATCACCTGGGCCGAAAATCCCAATGTCCCAGGACCATTTGGTAATAAGTGGACACCAACCAATCTGAACTCCAGTGAAGGGCAAGGAGTCGAACTGGCTATGCAATATGATCCTAATGAGGATTTTAGCATAGGATTTAACCTCACTTACACTGACGCAGAGGATAACACTCCAGACCAATCCAGAAGAGCACAATATGTGCCGGAAATCAGCTGGAATGGAAACGCTACTTATAGATTACCTTCAGGACTTACCACCAGTGCCCGGATCCGCTTTGTTGATGAACGCGTTTTCTACAGAAGTGCAAGCGATACAATAGCAACAGACACCCTGGACAGTTACTACACCCTTGACCTCCAAGCTGAAAAACGATTCTTTGAAAACTGGCTTGGGACATTGACCTTGAACAATGTACTTGATGAAGAATACGATACATTTGTCGGGACCTTTACCGACAATGCAGGCATGCGTTCTTACGGTACTTATCCTGCTGGCGGTTTTTCAGCCTTCTTTAAGCTCTCTTATGAATTATAAATAGAGTATCTCTGGGGAGATGAATAATCTCCCCTTTCTTTCAAGAACTTTTGGATAAAAGTGGAAACGTTCCGCTCACAATCAGCCAATCAACTCTCTGAGGTGTTGTCATGCTAGAATTATTTCGTAACGGCGGACCTGTAATGTACCCTCTCCTTGCCTGCTCGATACTTGTTCTGACTGTTATCATTGAGCGCATTATCTTCTGGATACAGCAAGATATTCGCCGTGACAACAAGCTTCTTGATGAGGTGCTTGAGATCTGCCGCCAGGGAGAATGGACCCTTGTTCGAGAAAAAGTCAAGGGCTCCAGAGACTATGTTATTCGCGTCCTCATTACCGGCATAGTCCACCGGGATTTTTCACTGGTAAAAGCAATGGAAGCTGCAGCAGTTGATGAAATCAAGAGAATGCGTCGGGGTATGACCATCCTGGATACCATGATAACTGTAGCCCCCCTGCTTGGCATCTTTGGTACGGTTATCGGTATAATCATGTCCTTTGATATGCTTGGGGCAAGTGGAATAGAAAGGCCCCAGGCGGTTACGGCAGGCATAGCACAGGCTCTTATCACGACGGCAAGCGGACTTGGCATAGCCATTCTCTCGGTTTTTCCCTACAACTATTTCAACTCAAGAATCGAAAACGCTGCTCACTTGATGGAACAGTATGCGACAAGTCTGGAAATTGTTTACGAAAAATTATTGAACCAGGAGAGTGGAAAATGAAAATTTCAATTCCGCTCCGCAAAAAAGCACGTATTGAAATGCTCCCTCTCATCGATATAGTTTTTCTGCTCCTGGTATTTTTCATTTATGCAATGTTATCAATGGCTGTGCATCGAGGAATACAAATTCAACTCCCGCGTTCCAGCGAAGCCACCCCCAAAAGCGAAGAAGCGCTATCAATCTCAATAAATGCGGAAAAACAGCTGTTTTGGAACAAGGAAAAAATCGATTCAACAGAATTGCAGCAGCGCTTGGAGGAGAACGTTGCCCAAAAAAAAGAGACAGGCAAAGAGACCTCAGTTCTGCTCTTTGCGGATAAAGATCTTCCCTACCAGTCACTTTTCGCCCTTATTGACCTGGTGAACAAAGCCGGAATAAGTGAACTTTCCCTCCAGGCAGATGCGCCAACAAACTAGTGAAACGAATTATTCTTGCCATTAGCCTGGCGGTCATATTGCACATTTACTTTTTATTTGGCCTGGAAATTCCAGAAAAACTCTCATCAGAAAATTCTAGCCGAAATCCCAAAAAAGTAACCAGCAGCGCAACCAGGATTTGTCCGACCAGCTTGGT
>CAMYOP010000286.1:3171-6564 GCA_947260045.1 uncultured Desulfobulbaceae bacterium | reverse complement strand
CTGGAATTGATAAGTTGAAAGAGTTCGACAACATTAATTTCGCTCAATTCTCCAGACATACCAGAGGTAATATTGCCAGAACGTAGGGTTGCAGCTTGGGCCCTGTCCACGAGCATTTTTAACAAAAAGAGCTGTAATACCGGATACTTCTTGAGTACATGCCTGAAGTTTTTAATGGAAAGGGTCGCAAGTTCTGTTTTTTCAAGTGAATGAATTGTATAGGAGACAGGTTCTCCTGATAATAGACTCATTTCACCAAAAATTTCACCTTGACTCATCTCGGCCAGTTTTTGTCCATCATCTGCAATAACCCCTACCTTACCCTCCATAATAATGAAGAGATGGGTGCCTGGCTCCCCTTGCTTGAGGACAATTTTGCTTGCGGAAAGTTTTTTCAAATCCAGAAGGGCAGTGAGGTCAAGTAAAGCATCATTATCAAGGGATTCAAAAAGGTGGAAATTTCGTAATTTTCCATAAAAACGATCAAGATGTTGTTTTTTTCTTCGCTCTTCACTCTCAGATAAAAGCTTCATCTGGAGGGTGGCAAATCCTTTTTCCTTTTTATACTCAAAGCCAATTTGCCCCAGGCAACCTCTACAATTAAATTGTGATTTCTGGATACCTTTTTGGGAAAAGCGCTCAAATGATTTTTTATGTGTTGCAATATTAGCGAGATCTTGGACAAGGATCATGCAAACTGGTTTAGCCTCAGGCAAGACGGCGCTAAGGTTTTCTACTTTTAGTTCTTCACCTTTATTGTAGAAAGGGCAGGATCGTTCCTTGGTGATAATAAAAATTGCGTCATTAAATGTTTTATTCTGCCTCATGGTTTCTCAATTCAAGACGTTAAGGCTTCTTGATAAGATGAGACCGTTGATTATGTTATTGTTAAAATAGCATCACAATAACAGGGAAACAGAAGTCTCCTGTAAAACTGTTTTCACTCTAAACTATATATCGTAAGGAGTAGAAAACCAAAAAAGAATGTAATTAACAGTTAAATGAATATTTAAATTTATAAAATAGGTAGTGCTGTTTGGGATTTTAAATGTCCTGTTTCACCTTGGATTTATCATTAGCCAGTAAGTAATTTTTTTGAAAAAGAGTATTATTTTAAGTGTTTATATTTTAGTGATGACTTTACTGGCTCTGTATTCATTCCAAGCAGTATGTCATTAAATCTCATAGCTCTGATGCAGTTCAGGCATTTCCACTTTTGTCTTTGAGAGGAGTTTGCTGAAGACTTCCATGCTGCTTTCTTCCCCGTGTACAAGAAAAGTTGTGTCAGGTGAATTTGTTTGTTCATGCCAGTTGAGCAAATCCTGTTGGTCACCATGGGCTGAGAAACCACCTATTGTATGGACATCTGCCCGGACTGAATATTGTTCACCAAATATACGAACTTTTTCCTCTCCGTTGATAATTCGTCTGGCAAGTGTGCCGTTGGCTGCATAGCCCACAAATACAATTCCAGTTTCTTCTCTCCAGATATTATGTTTGAGGTGATGTCTAACCCGACCACCCGTACACATACCTGAGCCAGCTATGATGACTGCACCATGGACTTTGTTGAGTGCCATGGATTCTGCAGTTTCTCGGGTAAAGTGTAATCCAGGAAAGTCAAAGGGATCTCGGCCGGATTTGAAAATCTGAGAAGCTTCCTGGTCATAACATTCGGGATGACGCTGAAAAATTTGGGTAGCAGATATAGCCATGGGGGAATCAAGAAAAACCTGGAGGTTTTTTTTCAAGCGTTTTTCTTCAATCCCTTCACGAATGTAGTATAAAAGTTCCTGGCTGCGTTCCAGGGCAAAGCTTGGAATGATAACGTTTCCCCCACGGTTAGTGGTGGTGTTAATTGCTTCAAAAAGTTCGTCGATGGATGGTTCAAGTTGTTTGTGCAGTCTGTTGCCATAAGTGGTTTCCATGATGACAATGTCTGAATCAGGCGCTGGCGCTGGATCACGAATTATAGCCCTGCCACTGCAGCCAAGGTCTCCGGAAAATAATACTCTCTTTTTTACTCCTTTTTCACGCACTTCAAGAAGAATGCAGGTGGAACCGAGAATGTGACCTGCGTCAAAAAATGTGACCTGAACTCCAGGAGCAAGTTCATATCCTTTTTGGAACATGGATAAGTTGACAAAAAAATCCAGGCTGTTTAGCGCATCAACCGTATTGTATAGGGGTTCATAGGATGATTCTTTTTTTCCTTTTCTGAGTGCACGCTTCTTCTTGTATTTTGCTTCTTCTTCCTGAATGTGAGCAGAATCAAGCACGATCAGTCTGGCAAGTTCTCTGGTTGCACTCGTTGTAATAATTTTTCCAGAAAAACCTCTTTTAACCAGGAGCGGGATTCTGCCGCAATGGTCGAGGTGAGCATGCGTTAGCAGGAGAAAGTCTATTGAACGTGGGTCGAAACCAAAATCGTTTCGATTTTCCTCATCAAGATCTCTTCCCCCCTGGAACATACCGCAATCGATAAGAATCTTAACGCCATTACACTCTATTAAATGACACGAACCTGTGACCATTTTTCCCGCACCATGAAATTCTATTTTCATAAAAGGCTCCTGAGTCAAGCAGGGGTTGTGGTTTCTATTTATATGAAATTGTTACTGTAACTATACTATAGTAACGACTTGCTTCAACCTTTGCAATATTTGCTGTTTGTGTGATGTGCGATTGGAATATAAACATCTCTATTTTTTCACATGCGATATTTGATGGTTATGTTACTTGATAGGTGTTTTTTTAGTGTTAATGAGAGTTGTCAGGTATACACAAAGCGCCTAAATTCATATACAGCGATTTGAAGCCAGGGCGGATTTATTTATTGGAGGAAACAATGGAAGAAAAAGTATCTCAGGAGTTAGTCAAGATTATCAAAAATGGAGATGAATCAGAATATATTGATGCGTTTGAAAGAGCTTTTGAACTGACGAAAGCCTACGCAAATTCTGCAAATGCCCAGGCAGCAGCAATACCCGTAGTCTTTGAAAAGCTTTTTGAGCTTTTTACAACGGGAGTCTCTCAGGGCTGACAAATACTAATTGGTCTCAACAAGTGAACTCCATTTTTTGTAATAAGGCGATTTTTGCGTCAGTCCTTGTTTTCCTCTTTGTGCTTGGGTGTTCTCGTCAAGCTCCACATGATATGGCAAGCGCCTCAGTACTTACAAATGTTGATGGGAAACAAACAGATTTTTATGTGCTGGATTTGGGCTACCATACAGGTATTGCAGTCAGCGCAAGTGATTTGAATAAATTGTTGCCATTATTGGGCTTGAACTTTCCTGCCGCACGTTGGTATGAAATTGGCTGGGGTGACGCCCGCTATTATCAAGCTGAAAAGCCATCCTACTGGATGGGCTTGCAGGCTTTACTGTTTCCC
>CAMYOP010000286.1:0-3116 GCA_947260045.1 uncultured Desulfobulbaceae bacterium | reverse complement strand
ATCCTTGTTGGCTTCAACAAACAGAGTCGCCAAAGTACAAACTGACTGGACATTATATCAAAATATGATCCAATTTTTACAACGGAGTTTTGTTCTGGATACGAGCAATAATCCTGTTGTGCTTGGTCAGGGGCTATACGGGGAGAGCTTGTTTTTTAAAGGGACAGGCTCATACCATCTCTTTAATACCTGCAATAAATGGTCTGCCAACGCTCTTAAAAGTGCGGGCTATTTAGTCAATCCTCTCTCCGTAATAACAACCGATGATGTGTTTGATATTTTTTCTTCTCCTCCCGAGTAAAAAATATGAATAATTAGGATCGGAGAGAGTAATTTGTCTTTTTCCGTAAAAAGATAGATGCTTTTGAGTCGGCTTCCTGTTTCTTTCTGTGGGAGAGTGTTTGTATCATTTTTGTTATTTCGTTTTTTTGAACTTTTTCGCGAGCTTGGTTTTCCGTTTTTTCAAAAAAACGGTTGTTTTTTTGAGTGGAACAGTCATTATGTGCATCTAAACATTTAAAATAGCACATTTAGTATCATGTTGAACGGGGTAACATATGTCTCAAATACATAAAAACAGAAGCTTCAAAAGGTCACTTTCAAAAGTGTTCTTCGTAGGTTGTATGTTTACTGTAATCGCTGTTTTTTTGGGTATGGCCTTAATCGGTCATGCTAAAAAAGCGAATGGATCCATGTTTGGAATGGATCAGATTCAAGGTGTCAATTACGAGCCAACAGTAACCATACAGGAATACAAAGCTCTGCCAGTCGGTATGGTGAGTGCCTATGGAGGCGCGCTTGAAGGAAGCAGGATCAAGGGGAAGGGATGGATCTTGATTTTACCTGAACAGTCAAACTATTAAAAGATTCAGCTAAGTATCTTTTGTACTGACAGTCTCAATTTAATGGTTTCCGATAGGCCATAAGGCTGGGATGTAATCCGAAAAATACCACGACCTCAAAGATATGCTGATCTGCGTATCAAATCTTCAAATATCCTTCTTCTGTCTTTTTTAAGAAAATTCATTCAAAGAATACTTTTTCCAAATGCTGATACAGTGAGGTCAACAGCAAGTGAAGCTGTCTGGTTGAGAGTATCAAGAATCGGGTTGATTTCAACCAGGTCCATGGATTTCAGTTGCTTTGTGTCTGCAATCATCTCCATGAGTAGGTGTGCTTCCCGAATAGTTAGCCCACCGTTCACTGGTGTACCCACTCCAGGAGCAATGACTGGGTCTATTGAATCCATGTCGAGGCTAAGGTGCAGTCGCTCAACATGGGTAAGGTGTTTTAAGGATTTTTTAGTAACGGTGTGCATGCCAATCTCGTCTATGTCCCGCATTGTAAAAACGAGGACCCCGCTTCGTTTAAGCATGTTTTTTTCATGATGATCCAGATCCCTCAAGCCAATTAAAACAACATCCTCTGCTTGTAATTTAGCCCCTTTGGAGCCAATGTTAACAAGTTCAGGCAGCCCTTTTCCTAATAAAACCGCCAGAGGCATGCCGTGCACATTCATTGATTTTGATGTTTCAGGAGTATTATAGTCTCCATGAGCATCAACCCAGATTACCCCTGTGCGTTGATAATTGCTTATTCCCCCTATAGTGCCAATGGCAATGGAATGATCTCCACCCAGGAAAAGAGGGATTGAATTGTCTACACAGGTTTCATATCCAGCTTTGTATATCTGTTCACAGGTTTTTATTATTGATGGGAGTACATTGGCACCAGGTAATGAATCTCGTATCGGTACTCCAATGTTGCCTGCATCTGTTACAGAGTAACCAAGCTCGTCAAGACGGTTTGATAGCTCTGCATAGCGTATGGCACTTGGGCCCATGTCAACGCCACGCTGAGCCTGGCCCAGGTCCATGGGAACGCCTATGATTCGGATTTTTTGTGGTGTCATCGAACAATTATCCCTTTTTTGCCCCCAAGTTGTTCCAGAGGTTGATGATAAAATCCTGGGCATTGGTCAATATTGCCATTGATTGCATTGATCCCCTATTTGCCAGCTTGTCAGCGGTAAATTCTGACATATCCACTATGTAAAAGTAGACAGGCCGAATGGTGTTATCTGGCATAATGCGATAACTGGGTGTCATGTTTCCTGCAGCAATGGAATGAAGCTGTGTTGCCAGGGTAATTACAGTGGTCGCCTTTTGAAGGTGGGCCCGCATGGAGTCCTGTGCTTTATAGGCGTTACCAATTACTTCAGGAAGAGGACCGTCGTCTCGAATAGACCCGGCTAATACATAGGGGACCTTATACTCTTGACAGGCCCAGATAATACCTTCATCTATATCGAGTGTCTGGAGTGCCTGGTGGATTGATCCGGCCCGGCGGACCTCATTGAGAATGTCCAGGTGGTTATAATGGCCAAGCGGTTTTAATTCCTGGGTGTATATATCCTGACCAAGACCTGTTTTGAAATAGGCTGCTTCCAGGTCATGGGTGGCAAGGGCATTTCCTGCAAGAAGCGCGTCACAATAACCGTCCCTGATCAGGCCTGCCATGGCTTTGCGTGAGTCTTTATCAAAGGCAATGGCTGGTCCGAGGACCCAGGCGATGAAACCATGTTCCCTGTCGTGGCGAAGTACATCGTAGAGTCGGTCATAGCTCCTTGAAAAGGGCGTTTCTCTGGTACCTCTTGTTCTGAAGGAAAATTTTTCCCCAGTTTCTTTATCTGCATCGCTGAACCCTTCTGTATGGACCAGAATTCCATCTTCACCGTTTTCTGACCGGCCTATGACAACGGGATCATTTTGCTGTAAGCGACGACACTCAACAACTGAGAGTTTTTTGTTCTTTAGGACGAGGACACAGTCCATTCTACTCTCAGGTGCCAGTAACCACTGTCCTTCCCCAACATGCACATATTCCGGATGATTGGAAGTTGCGTGAAAATTAGCAGGGGCAACACCATCAAGTGGCGCAGGGGCAATGCTGGCAAGGGGAGCTTTAGATAAAGGAGAAATATTGAAATCAGGCGAAGTATATACAGGTAGGGAAAAGACCATACTTTTTTCCTTCTGGCTTGACAGTGGCATTAGTTTCAATCTATTTAATAATATACTACTAAAAAATGCATAAACAGAAAAAATATAAGAAGC
>CAMYOP010000285.1 GCA_947260045.1 uncultured Desulfobulbaceae bacterium | reverse complement strand
CTATCCGTGGTGTTGGTGCAGCAATTGGGCCTATACTTGCCTGGCGAATCTTTGGTGAGACAGACAAGGCTATGCATCAAGCCATAGGGGTGGCATTTTTTGTAGCATCGATATCGTATATGTTTTTCAGCTTCACCCCAAATTTTTTATGGGCAGCTCCATTTGTCTTAATAGGACATATCGGTGGGGCAGTTCAATGGGTTTTTAGCACCACACTTTTGCAGAAGAAAGTACCTGACGCCTTCAGGGGCAGGGTACTCTCTGCTGAGATGACTTTTTTTACAATCATTTTGAGTGTCTCCACTTATATGACAGGGGCGGCAATAGATGGTGGAGTAGATCCCCGCACTGTTGCCTTTGTACTTGGGATGTTGTTTATGGTTCCAGGTTTTTCGTGGTTCCTCTATCTCTTTATTCTCAAAAATAAAGCAGCTTACTAGAGAGAGACCTGGCGCTTTTTTGTTAATTTCTGTATTTAGTCATCGAGTCCTTTATTTATCCTAAAGTGCTTACATATTAAGAGAAAATAAATAAATTCATAACTTGGGTTATTTTAATGTGGCATTTTTCAAACAAGTGTTTAAAATAAACGTATGAATAAATGTTGCGCAGGGTGGATGCACTCTTGAGGTTGTAATGAAACAAAAAGATACCAAGCAAAATATATTGGATGCAGCTGAAGAGTTATTTGCTGTTGATGGTTACCATGGGACATCTCTTCGAACCATTACCAAAAAGGCTGGAGTAAACCTTGCGTCCGTGAACTACCATTTTGGGTCAAAAGAAGAATTAGTGGTTGAGGTCCTTCGACGGCGCTTAGTCCCACTCAATGAATCCCGTATTAAAAAACTGCAGAAGGTCTTGCTGGATGAGAAGTTACTCCAACAGCCTGTTGGTGTGGAAGCAATAATGCGATCCTTTATAGAGCCAACCTTGAAGTTTCGTGATGCCTCTCCTGGTGCTATGAGTTTTTTAAGCTTAATTGGACGTGCCCTGGCAGAACCTGATGATACTGTACGTAAAAAGTTTGCTTCGATGATGGAGCCAGTGTTTCATCTCATGCTTGAGGGATTGGTCAAAGCATTACCAGGCTATCCAAAAGAGGTATTATTCTGGAGGCTCCATTTCACAATCGGTGCCACCAGTCATACGCTTCGCTGCATTGATAATGTCCCCATGGATAAGGAAGGGAAAATGGGTACGCTCAGCACTGAAAAGCTGGTTGCAATGCTTTTACCGTTTGTCACTGCAGGTATGGAGGCTCCTCTATAATGAAACAATTAATTAATCTTACAGTTTCTTTTGTCTTACTGGTAACTGTTTCAGCTTGCAGTCTTCATAGCAGTCAAATGGACCAGGCTGAAAGCAAATATCCTGATCAATTCACCAGACAAAGTGATGCATTTTCAGGAGAGCAAGTACAGGAGCAATTCTGGCTACATTTTCAAGATAAAACTCTGAATTCGCTTATTGAAGAAGGTTTTCGCAATAATTTTGATTTGCTCATGGCCAGGGCGCGAATTGAACAGGCACAGCAACAGGAAATAATAGCAAAAGCTCCTCTCCTGCCATTTTTAAGTCTGAAGGGAAGTGCTTCAACAGAACAACAGCTTGGTACAATGGGAGAAACTCAAGGTGACAGTTTCAGGTTATCTCTTGCTGCTGGTTATGAAATCGATTTGTGGGATAAACTTTCAAGTCAGGGTAAAGGCGCAGCCTTGCAGGTCCTAGCCTCAGAAGAAGACCTCGAAGCACTCGGTCTCAGTGCTGCTGCCCAGATAACAGATCTTTACTATACCAGGATTGAACAGTTGGCTCAGCTCGAGTTGACCGAGCGGGTAATCCAGTCATACAAGGATAATCTGGAACTTGTGGAAAGAAGGTACAGGGAAGGTCTGGTTCCTACCCTTGACGTCTATCAGGCAAGGCAAAATATCCTTGGAGCCCAGTCGAGAAAACCCCTTTTTGAAGAAAGACTTGCCATCGTCAGTCATGCTCTTTCTGCGCTACTTGGTCGTTATCCTTCCTTTTTAATTGCAGAACAAGATAATCCTTTGCCAGATATAAATACCGGGACATCAATTGGCATTCCTTCAGCATTGATTCAAAACAGGCCAGATGTTCGAGCGAGCTATCTGCGTCTTATGGCACAGGATGAACGAGTTGCAGCAGCTATTGCTGCACGTTTTCCTTCTTTCACAATTACTGGCATACTCGGTACTGGCAGGCTGGATTATGCAAACGTAATTTCAGGAACATTTTGGAGCCTTCTGCTTGATATTGCCCAACCTCTTTTTGATGCTGGACGCCTGGAAGCAGAAGCAAAGCGTCAGGACGCTCAATTTAAAGAAACATTAGCTGGTTATCACAAAACAGTACTTCGCGCATTTCAAGAGGTAGAGGATGGACTGGCCAGCGTTCAAAGCAGTGAGAAAAGGTTGGCAATACTTACAGAAAGGCAAAAGGCTACATCTTCAACTTTACGCGTTGCGCTAGATAATTATTCAGCAGGGTTAACTGATTACCTTAATGTTATAACAGCCCAGGCAATCCATTTTGAAGTACAAAGCCAATACCTTGCAGAAAAAAGACAGGTAATAACAAATTGGGTGAGTCTGATGCGTGCTCTTGGCTCAGGTAATGAAAAACTTATTGATCAAGATGCAACAAGACCTCTTCAGTAAAAATAATATACGAAACCATACCGTATTCAAATGCTTCCTACTTTTAATTGAGGCGCTTTAATGAATTTGAAAAATATTTTTGTAAAAGGAATTCTTCCTGTTGTCATCATAGCCGCTGGTTTTGTTGCAATGAAACAAATGGAGAAGAATAGGCAGGCCCCACAAAAAACCGACTTGATAGAAAAAGGTGTCTTGGTAGATCTTCTGAAAGTAGCCAAACACGATAAACAGATTGTCATTGTAGGCACTGGGACAGTCATGGCAGGGAGAGAAATTTCTATCATCCCACAGGTGTCCGGACAGGTTGTAACCGTCCATCCAAAGTTACAAAGTGGCGGCTATATAAACAAAGATGAAGTGCTTATGAGTATTGAGTCAATTGATTATGAACTTGCTGTTGAAAAGGCCAGGGCTCTTCTCTCAAAGGCGGAGTTTGATCTTGCTTCAATGGAAGGACGAGCCAGAGTTGCAAAGATGGAATGGGAGCGCATGGAAAATAAAGGTGTTGTTAAGCCCAGTGCACTCCTTCTCTATGAACCTCAATTAAAAAATGCTCATGCAGGTCTGGCTTCAGCAAAAGCAGCCCTGCGGCCTCGTAATCACACGCCAGCTCTTCCCGGATGACCAGTTCAGCGAACACCCCCTGCCCGGCATCGGCAAAGTGCTGCATGGCGTGCATCCCGCGGCGCATCTGCTGCGCGGTGCTGGCCTGGCGAAACCGCC
>CAMYOP010000284.1 GCA_947260045.1 uncultured Desulfobulbaceae bacterium | reverse complement strand
TGGAAAGGAATTGTCCAGCTTCGCTCGCGTCATACACCTGAAAGGGCAACTGTCATTCCAGCACCAGGTGAAGATAACTGCTGGCAAGTTACTTTTGACAAAGCACAAAGGGCAATAACACCTGGTCAGTTTGCAGCTCTGTATGAGAATGACACAATCATCGGTAGTGGTGTAATAGACATTCTGCCAACGGTTTCAACCGACAAGCCTAAATGAAAAAAATTGCCATCGCCACCCTTGGCTGCAAAGTGAACCAATATGAATCAGCATCCTTTCGATCTTCTCTTGAGGAAGCAGGCTGCGAAATGGTTCCTTTCACCAAACCGGCTGACGTTTACATCATCAACACCTGCTCGGTCACTGGTCGTGCCGGTCAACAATCACGCCAGCTGATCCGCAAAGCTGTACGCATAAATCCCGAAGCACGTCTCATCGTCACTGGCTGTTATGCCCAAATGGACTCACGCACGATTTTAGACGTTACCGACAATCCATTATGCATTATTGGCAATGGCAACAAACATCTTGTTGTGGCTGCTGCTCTACAGGAAGAACAGGCTGATCTCGAAATGCTGATGGGCAAGATTTCCATGAAAAAAGAAATCCTTGACCTGCCGGTGCGAAACTTCAGCGGGAGAACACGCGCTTATCTCCGGATTCAGGATGGGTGCAATAATTTCTGTTCCTATTGCATTGTCCCTTATACAAGAGGACGCAGTCGAAGCATGGCTCTGAAAGATGTCTTGAAACAGACTGCAGTGTTTACAAAAGAGGGATACCGCGAACTGGTTATCACTGGAATCAATGTTGGTAAGTATGGACTCGATCTGGATGAGGGTGAGACCATTTACTCCCTTATCGAAAAGCTGTGCAATGAATTTCCAGAAATACGCATTCGTCTGAGTTCAATTGAACCAACAGAAGTAAATGAAACACTCCTTTCCCTTCTGGTGGATAAGGATAATTTTATGCCCCATCTGCATATTCCATTACAGAGTGGAGACGACAAAATTCTCCAGCTCATGAATAGAAAATACTCCACTGAATATTTTGCTGATATTGTTGGGCAGTGTCACCTGGCTCTTCCCCACGCAGCAATCGGAATTGATATACTTGGTGGATTTCCAGGGGAAACTAATCAGGCCCATACAAACACCGTTCACTTTCTCGAAAATCTTCCCATTACCTACCTGCATGTGTTCCCTTACTCAAAACGACCCGGAACTTTTGCAGCCTCAATGAAAAACCAGATTCCCAAGCCGCTTAAGGATGAACGGGTCAAGCGCCTGAGACAAATTGACCAGGAAAAAAGAAACACTTTTTATCGTAATCATATTGGCACAACCCAACACGTACTTGTTGAACGACGCAATAAAAAATCTGGTCTACTTCAAGGCTTCTCTGAAAACTATATTCCCTTACAATTTGAAGGACCAAGCCGCCTGCAGCGATCCGTTGTAGCCATTCTTTTTGAGAAAATTAATGGCACGCAACCAATAGGAAAAATCCTTTAAGCAGCACTTTACGTTCCTGCCAAGAAGAAAGTAATATTGGAACTCCTTTTTCTTTATTAAATTCTGTAAAAGATTTACAATCGTTTTCTTACAGCGACCCGTTTATAAAAAATGAGCTGATAAAATGGTCATAAGCAGGCTTTAAGCGTTGTGTACTTCACAGGTTTTAATTCTCTGTTATGAATATATCAATTTTTTGGTTCTTTTTTTCTCTTTGATTTAATTGCTACTTTATTTTTTTAACTGGACTGATGCTTGGAGAAATAATTGCCATTGGCGATGAGCTGACCTCAGGCCGCATCGTCAACACAACCAGTGGCTTCGCCGCTCGCCATCTCTTTAGTGCAGGGCATGAAATATTTGCCATGCATACTATTGGCGATACCCCGACCCTTATCGGTGAAGCCTTGAAAAGGGCAATTTCCCGTGTTGATTTTGTTATCGTCACAGGTGGCCTTGGGTCCACCACCGACGACATGACCAATGAGGCTGTGGCCAAGGCCCTTGGCCGTCCGGTTACACTTTATAAAGAAATTCTTGATAATATCCTTCAATGCAGCGATAAAAATACTAAGACAATTTCCAATCTTGAAAAACTTGCATGGTTGCCAAAAGGAGCTGAAGTATTAAGTGCTCAGTCCAAAATGGCTGGGTACATGCTTGTACACGAATTCACGCCAATTTTCTTTTTGCCTGGTATCCCTGCGCAAATGAAAGAACTGCTCCTTGAACACGTCCTGCCAAGGCTTACCAGATGGATCACCAGCAATCGTAACCACGTTCGCCATCGTGTTTACAAGGTGTTCGGCCTGCATGAACATGAAATTAACAGCTCCCTTGAGCACCTTGAGGAAACTTCAGGCGTAAAAATAGGGTATTATCCAGTTGGCAGCGAAGTCCACGTCAGTTTAACTGTTCTCAACCAGAATGGTCCTGAGTCTAATTCTCTTTTCACAAGAGCAGAGCAAGAAATTCTAAAGACCCTGGGACCTTGCTGTTATGGTACAAATCAGGATAGCATGGCCTCGGTTGTAGGTGAACAAATCCTGACACATAATTACCGAATCAGTATAGCTGAATCATGCACTGGCGGGTTAATCAGCAGTAAAATAACAAAAGTTTCCGGCAGCTCAGACTGGTTTGAAGGGGGTGTGATTGCCTACTCCAACCAATTAAAAATAAAACTCCTGCAGGTGGAGAGCGATCTGCTTGAAGAACATGGTGCAGTCAGCCCCCAGGTTGCACGAGCAATGGCTGCAGGTGTCGCCCGCCAAACAGGTTCTGACATAGGCCTCTCCGTTACCGGAATTGCAGGCCCTGCTGGCGGAACAGATGACAAACCTGTGGGTACTGCCTATATAGGACTTTCACTTGAAAAAAACCTGACTGACCACCTTTTTCACTTTTCCGGTGACCGTTTACAAATACAAGAATTAACAGCTCTGACAGCTCTTGATCTGGTTCGTCGGGCATTATCAAAAATCGAAGGAGATTCAAATGGCATTGGCAGCAAATAAAGATAAAGAAGGCAAGTCAAAAAGTATAGACAATGCTATTACGCAGATTCACCGTCAGTTCGGTAAAGGTTCAATCATGCGCCTGGGGACGGATGAGCTCGAAAACATTCCGGTTATTCCCACTGGTGCCCTTTCTATCGATATCGCTCTTGGAGTCGGTGGCCTGCCAAAAGGAAGAGTGACCGAGATTTACGGTCCTGAATCCTCCGGAAAAACGACACTTGCCCTCCATGTCATAGCTGAAGCCCAAAAACGAGGTGGAACCGCTGCCTTTATTGATGCTGAGCATGCACTTGACACCTCATACGCCAAAAGACTTGGTGTGGACACAGATAACCTGCTTGTCTCCCAACCTGATTTTGGTGAACAGGCTCTGGAAA
>CAMYOP010000283.1 GCA_947260045.1 uncultured Desulfobulbaceae bacterium | reverse complement strand
GTATTGGGCATCGTTATCTGGAAAGTGCTGGCCGATGTCTCCTTTGCCAAGAGCACCAAGGAGTGCGTCAATAAGGGCATGTGTAAGCACATCCGCATCAGAATGCCCTTTGAGGCCAAATTCATAGGGGATTTCTGCCCCGCCAAGGATCAGTTTTCGTCCATCAACTAATCTGTGAGCATCATAGCCATGTCCAATTCTCATAGTAGTGCTTTCTCCAAGCAACTTTTCTGTTATCAACAGGTCTTCGGGTTTTGTGATTTTGATGTTTTGCTCGTTGCCCTGTATTACGTGGACATTAATCCCTGCATATTCAAGCAGGGAGGCTTCGTCAGTGCCCTGGAAATTCATTTTTTCAGCATAACGGTATGCTTTTTCAAGAAGGTTTTTGCGTGCGGCCTGGGGGGTTTGAGCGTGCCAAAGGGATGAGCGGTCTATGGTTTGAGAAATTTGACATTCTTTATCAACTCTTTTAAGGGTGTCTTTTACTTCTACAGCAGCAATAGCTGCCCCGTAACGAATCGTACCTTCAAGGCATCTGTCAATAATTTCACTGCTTACGGCAGGTCTTGCCCCGTCGTGGACGAGAACGATGTCAACGTCATTGCCCAGGGATTCAAGTCCGGCTTTTACAGAATCCTGTCGGGTAACTCCCCCGGCAGTGACTTCTAATTTTTTCAGGAGATCAGGGTGTAAATATTTTTTAAGGAGGTTTGAGGTGTGAGTCAGCTGATTATTTGGTGCTGCAATCACTACGTAACTGATAACAGGGTGTTCGAGAAATTTTCTGGCTGTGTGAATCAGGACGGGTTCTTTTTTCAATAAAAGAAATTGTTTCGGCGTGTTGCTTCTCATGCGTGAACCGCTGCCAGCTGCAGGTATTATTACAGCAGCTGTATAGGATTCTCTGGATCTGCTCATAGATATTTGTCTATATTAATAAAACTCTGCTCAGGCTCAGGGGAAAAGTTGCCTGTTTACTGTGAAAAAAAGGGTGGGTTATAAGCCGGGTTCTGTATCCGTTTGCACGGACCATGATCATTTATCTGGGATGCCGGTTGCCCGGCATCTCGTGCAACCTACCCAGGAGCTTCAAGCGGGTAGCCCTCAAGCGCACCTCTATTTGGTCTTGCACCCAGTGGGGTTTACCATGCCTTTTGTGTCACCACAAAAGCGGTGAGCTCTTACCTCGCCATTTCAACCTTACCTGTATTCACCAGAGGTGAACCATCGGCGGTTTATTTTCTGTGGCACTTTCCTTTGCTTGCCCAAAGTTCGCGTTACGAACCACTGTACCCTGCGGTGCCCGGACTTTCCTCTCCATTCCAGATTGAACGGAGCGATCATGCACCCACCCTTTTACTTTGTTGGAAGACTTAAAAGCTAAGAGTAGCGTCCTGTCAATATGTCAGGACTTTTTCTCTGGATTTAACCCTCTACAGCTTCTGCTTCCTGTGCTTTATAGTAGAGAATACGTTGACAAGTTGGACAAAAATACATGTTGTCCCCTTTTCGCAACTCATTGAACTGCTGTGGTGGTATAGTCATGAAACAGCCCTGACAGACACCATGTATTGCCTGAACAACAGCAGTACCAGCTCTCTTGCTTAAGAGCATGTTATAACGTTTGAGAAGGCCAGCACGTAAATCTACGCTGAGCTTGTCTCTCTTTGATACAATTGTTTTTTTACGGTTATTAAGGGTTGTAATAGCCTTGTTAACCTTTTTTGTCTCGTCGCTAAGAAGTTCACGCTCTCCTTTGCAAAGGTTTTCGAGCTCTCCAGCCTCTGTTTGCAGGGTCTCGATATCTTCCATGATCTGGAGGAGTTTTTCTTCGCTCTCCTTGATCATTCGTTTGTTATCTTCGATTTCTTTCAGCAGAGCTTGATGTTCGCGGCTGGTCTGTACCTGCATCATTTTGCCCTGGCTCTCTTTGATGCGAATTTGAGCATCTTCAAGTTCTGATTTGACCTCGTTATGCTTTTCTTCGAGTTCCGTTGAGTTTTGCTGGCATTCTTCGATTTTGTTTTGCTTGGTCTCAATCGAATGTTCACGATCGCTGATCAACGATTTTTTGTCATTGACTTTTTGATCAAATACTGCGATTTCTGAGTCAACTTCCTGCAAGGCGATGAGTTTGCTTGTTTCTTCGTTCAATTTTTTGCTCCTTTTGTTCGTGTATCAAAATTCATAAAAGAAAAAGTATATTAATCCGGTTTGTTAGATAAGTTGCATCGGTGATGCCTGTATGGCTGAGTGTACTGGTATTGTTTCACTCAATTCATTTAATTGTTTTTGTAACATCACCTCTAATGCAATTATTGCCGGTTGTTCCGTAGAAAAGTGTCCTGCATCAATAACCCAAAAATTTTCCTGTTCTGCCCATCTGGCAATATTATGCTTCACCTCTGCTGTTACAAACACCTGTGCACCAGCATTCTTAGCCTGGGGGGCAAGTTCTGAGCAAGAGCCTCCACAGACTGCCGCCTTGGTAATGATTGAAGGTCTTGAACCGCTTGCTAGAAGCCATGGGGGAGAGCATGTATTTTTGAGACGATCTATAAAATCATCAGGAGTTACAGGTGTGCTGAATATACCAACTCTACCAAGACCGCATTGCTCGCAGCTTAAATCAGAGGAACTGTATGTAAGAGGCTTTGTTTGTTCTAAGCCCAGCCCTTCAGCCAGAATGTCACTGACACCACCAGTTGTAGAGTCAAGGTTTGTGTGGCAACTGATTACACTTATTGAGTGGGAAATTGCCCTGGCAATGAATTGACCAGTTGCTGTGTTGGTGTTTAAGGATTTCAGCGGATGAAAAATGAGGGGATGGTGCGTGATAATTACATTTGCATTTGAAGAAACTGCCTCTGTAATGAGGTCTTCGGTGGGATCGAGTCCTAAGAGTATCGAGCTAACCCTTTGCTCTGGGTTTCCTACCATGAGTCCTACGTTGTCCCAGGATTCGGCAAGATTTACAGGGGCGAAATCTTCAAGTATTTTGAGAATGTCTTGAACCGTCAGTGGCATAAGTGTCCGTCATAAAGAGAAAGAGGTACATCCATAATGGATGTACCTCTTCAGAAAGTGACTCGCCTGTTTGGTATCTATTAAAAAAAAGAAATTTTTTTAGAAATTTTGTTTTACTCAAGATCCCGAAAGTACGGCTGGAAAATTAAAAAATAAAATACGGTTATGTAAACCAGTTATTTGCAAATACTGGTGGGCCTACCTGGACTCGAACCAGGGACCGACCGGTTATGAGCCGGTGGCTCTAGCCAACTGAGCTATAGGCCCGTATATAATGGTGAATAGAATATATTACCAGAGAAAAAAATATGGTCAATATATTTTTTTAGAACACCGTAAAAATAGTGAATTATAGGAGGAATTTCAGCTGTCATTATGACTGATA
>CAMYOP010000282.1 GCA_947260045.1 uncultured Desulfobulbaceae bacterium | reverse complement strand
TTGCCGGTTTACAGTTTACAGCACCTCAATGTTCTCCTGCGAGGAAACCATTTTAGCTTGAATATTAATCAGATATGCAGTTATTCCAGTTCCTGGTTTGTTTGTAACTGTAAACTGTAACCGGACATTTCACATGAAAAAATCAGACTAAACGATCAGAACTGTTCTCCTTTGATATTTTTTGTGAGCTGAGCAATCTCCAGACCCAGGGCAACGCATTGCTTGCCATCCATACAATCGTCTGCGTCATTCGGCTCCAGATAATGTCTCAGTTCGTGATTGTCTTTTTTCAGGTCAACTGTCCAGGCTTTTTTGTCGGTATCAAAAGCAACACCCACATCAATACCGCATGCACCCAAATCAGGATATAATGCTACGATTTTTTTACAGAGTTCTTTTTTGTCATGCATATGCTTACCCTCCTATGATAACTGCATTTCACTAATTCAAAGTCACACCCAGGTTGCGGTGATGACACATTGTTTTTTCTAACAAAACAAGGAGCTAGCCTAATCATACATAAACTATAATTAATAAATTGTATTAGTAAACGGGTAAACATATAATCATTGGATTTTTTTTCTTTTCGTATAAGCAATGATCAGTTGGGATTGGGTAGTCAGTTGGAATGCGATTTAGGGGATGGAAAAATATGAATTTTCCGGTATATAAAGAGCCTCCTGTAAAACAATCATCTACTCTGATGAGTTTATGAGTATAATGATAGATGCATACAGCATTTACATTTTGGATTTATTAAACTTTTTTTCCCCTATTTTAGAGAAATATCAATTGCCAGATAGTTTTATTTACCTATGAAAGTACTTTTAGCTAAAAATGCCGGGTTCTGCATGGGAGTCCGACGGGCAGTAGAAACGACGCTTGACACAATCCATCGTGAAGACCAAGGAGTTGCTACTTTTGGTCCTTTGATTCATAACCCTCAGGTCCTTGATTTGCTTGAAGAAAGAGGGGTTCGTGTTTTAAATGAGGTCCCTGAGCATGAATCCGGCAGTGTAATTATTAGAGCTCATGGAGTCCCTCCGTCTCAAAAGAAAAAGCTGCAATCGACAGGGGCCAAAGTCAAAGATGCGACCTGTCCTCGTGTGGTAAAGGTGCAGGCGATAATAAAAAAATATACTGCATTGAGCCATGGCACGATAATTATCGGTGATAAGAATCATGCTGAGGTGGAAGGATTGATGGGCTACGCAGATCCTTTGGGCATTGTTGTGAGTAATGAAAAGGATGTCGTTGACCTGCAAAAGGATCAAGGCTGTATTAAATCTCCTTATATTATTGTCAGCCAAACTACCCAGGATGAGGCTGCCTTTGAAAGGCTTAGTCAAATGATTCTGAATTCCATTCCGGGCGGAAAGGTTTTTAACACAATTTGCGGGTCGACCCACAGAAGGCAGGAGGAAGTCAGGGAACTGGGAACAAAAGTTTCAGCAATGGTTGTTGTTGGCGGAAAAAACAGCGCCAATACACAACGTCTGGGTGAAATTGCTGAAAGTATGGGATGTACGGTTTTTATGGTTGAAACTGAAAGGGAGCTGGATGTTGTTGCTCTGGGCAAGTTCGATTGTGCAGGAGTAACGGCAGGGGCTTCGACACCTACCTGGCAGATAAATAGAGTAATTCGGACCCTTGAATCTATTCCGGGGCGTGGTGAAGGTATTTTGCGGCCCTTTTTATTCAAAATGTTATGGCTTTTATTGGCAACGAATCTATACGTAAGCTTGGGGGGCGGTTTACTGGCCTTTGTATGCGCTGTGTTACAAGGCATTGAACCCCGGTTTGAGCATTTTTTTATCGGGTTTGGGTATATTTTTGCCATGCATAATTTAAACCGCTACTCAGATCAAAAAATTAAGAAATTCAATGACCCTGTGCAGGGGCTTTTTTATGAGAGATACAGATTGCCTTTGCTGATTGCTTCATCACTGACACTTATTTTGGCCCTTATCCTGACTTATGATCTTGGGGTACGTTCTTTCTGGCTTCTGGCCGGGATGAGTTTCTTTGGGGTGTTGTACAGTGTTCATTTTATTCCGAGATTTCTTTTGCCAATTATAAAAGTACGGCGATTAAAGGAAATCCCGGGTTCAAAAACATTTTTTGTTGCTTTGGCATGGGCTTTTGTCACAACTGTTGTACCGGCCTGGGGGGTCATGAAATGGCCTGGTCCACAGACCATGTCCGTTTTTGTTTTTGTTCTGCTGCTTATTTATGTGAGAAGTGCACTTTTTGATGTCTTTGATGTACAGTCTGACCGATTGGTTGGCAAGGAGACACTGCCGGTTTTTATTGGTGAGAAAAAGACCCTGGTTTTTCTGCATGTTATCATGGGAATACTGTTTGCCATGCTCGTTATACTGCCGTTAGCAGGTTTGATGTCCACCCTGGCCCTCTGGTTCATACCTGCTGTAATTTACCTGATATGTTTGAGTTTGTTTTATGAAAAAGGATTGCTAAATCAGGGGCCCAAATTGGATTTTTATCTTGAAAGTTTGTTAATCATTCTGGCTGGCTTGGCATTTTTAGGTCAAATAACGGTTGGAAACTAATTTTGGAGAATTAGATGTTAGGCTGGTTTAAAAAGAAATTAGGTAAAGGTGAGGAAAAATTACCACAGGATCCTCCTGAAATGGTGGACGATTCAGCAGAAGATCCATCTGAAACGGAAAGTCTTCTAGAGGTTGCTGCTCTGGAAAATGAAGAGGTCCAGGAAACATTTACCAGCATCGAGGAGCCTGCTACCGAAACACAGATTGTTGAGCATGATGAAGTAGCAACCGATTCGGAAGTTGAGGAGTTGACTGAGCCGGAGGTGATCTCTGATTCTGGTTCGCTGGCTGGAGAAAAAGGGCTTTTTCAGCGTTTACGATCTGGTCTGGCAAAAACCAGAGAATCTTTTGTGAACCGTCTTGACCGTCTTTTTCTAGGCAAAAAGAAAATTGATCCGGAATTATTGGATGACCTCGAAGAAGTTTTGATCACAGCTGATTTGGGCGTGCGTACCGCTCAGGAGCTTTTGAACGATGCAAGAGAAAAAGTAAAACGTCAGGAATTAAATGACCCACAGGCTCTTAAAACAGTTCTTAAAGAGAATATCCATTCTTTTTTAAAGAGCATGGATCAGCCGGTAGAATCCAATATTTCTGTTAATGGGCCTTTTGTCGTTATGGTTGTCGGAGTTAACGGGGTTGGGAAGACAACAACCATAGGCAAGATAGCACACAAGTTTGTACGGTCCGGCCAGAAAGTACTGCTGGTTGCTGCTGATACCTTCCGTGCTGCAGCAATTGATCAACTAAAGGTATGGGCGGACCGTGTTGATGCTGATATAGTATCGCAGAAAACCGGAGCTGATCCTTCTTCGGTTGTATATGATGCCATTGATTATGCAGGGCCTAG
>CAMYOP010000281.1 GCA_947260045.1 uncultured Desulfobulbaceae bacterium | reverse complement strand
TGAGATTGGTGGTGGCTTTTTGGAGAAGAACATGTGCCAGTGGTTTGATGCACTCTGTTCGTTGGCGCAAGGCAGGTAGCTGGATAGGCAAGACATTGATCCTGTAGTACAGGTCCTCCCGAAAGAGGCCATTGGCCATTTGTTCCGACAGGTTTTTGTTTGTGGCAGCTATGACTCTTACGTCCACATGGATGGTTTTGTTGCCACCAACTCTTTCAAAGGATTTCTCTTCAAGTACACGCAAGAGTTTGGTTTGAATTTCCGGTGAAATTTCTCCGATTTCATCAAGGAAAATAGTCCCGCCGTTTGCCTGCTCAAAGCGACCGATTCTCTGTTTCTCAGCACCCGTAAAGGCTCCTCGTTCGTGACCAAAAAGTTCACTTTCAAGCAGGTTCTCTGGAATGTTTGCACAATTGATTTTGATGAAAGGTTTGCTCCGCCTGGGGCTATTGTAATGAATTGAGCCAGAGAGAAAGCTTTTTCCCGTACCCGTATCACCAGTAATGAGAATGGTGGAATCTGTGGTGGCAAATTTTTTCAGGCTGGCGATGACTTCCTTAAATTGAGGACTTTCACCCACAAGTTTGTCAAAATCGTAAATAGTGCTTTGCTTGCCGCGTAGATATTCAATCTCATATTGCAGCTCACGCTGCTCAAGAGCCCGCTTTACAACAAGTTGAATTTTTGCTGGAGAGCAGGGCTTAGCGATAAAATCATAGGCACCTAGCTTTATGGTCTCAACGATGAGATCGGCTTTTTCTGTTTTACTGGTAATAATTATAGGGGTGCGGGGAGAGTGTTGGTGGGTTTTTTTTAATAACTTCAGGGCAGACGAGTTGTTTGCCTTGACATCCATAAAGATAACGTCATAGTTGTTCTTGTTAACATCCTTTTGGAATGATTTAATGTCTTCGTGAAATATAATATTTGAGTTGTCAACAAGTGCATCGGAGATACACTTTCGTCCTTCGGTAAGGGACTCGAATGCTAAAACAGAGAACTTGGATGGTTTCATAACAATATCTTCAGAGAGGGTTTAGTTTCGGTTTTGTTATATTAATTCCGTTATTGTAATTATAACGCTTTTGATAATGAATGCAAAGTAAATGTCAAGGATCGTTCTTGGAATTTATTTATTTTCTTCAAGTGCTAAGTGTACAGCAGACTATTGATGATAGTATAAATTAACTATAAGTGATTATTGATGAAGTTGGAAGAAGAAAAAAATATGCGTTTTGCCCTGGCCGAGGCAAGGCAGGCTGCAGTGATTGGGGAAGTGCCTGTGGGCGCTGTTCTGGTTGATGCTGAAGGAGAAGTGCTCGCTTCAGCAGGTAATAATTGTATTGAAGCCTGTGATCCACTTGGGCATGCTGAAATAAGAGTCCTCAGGGAGGCTGCCAAGGTAGCAGGAAATTATCGCCTGCCTGGAACTACCATATATGTAACACTTGAGCCCTGCGCGATGTGTGCTTCTGCTATGGTTCATGCCAGGATTAACCGTTTGGTGTTTGGCGCTACTGATCCAAAAACAGGTGGAATAATATCACAATATCAAATTGGCAGTGATGGTAAACTCAACCATACTTTTCAAGTACAAGGAGGAATTCTTGCAGATGACTGTGGCCAGATTCTAAAAGATTTTTTCCAAAAGAGACGCAGAAATTGATTTTTCTGTTGTCAAAAAGCTCAACACAGTATAGATAACCCCTGGAAGATTCATGTAGCAGAAATTCGCATCAGAACGCTGCCCTCTGTCTTCCAATTCGGAGAGGTGACCGAGTGGCTTAAGGTGCACGCCTGGAACGCGTGTGTACGCAAGTACCGTGAGTTCGAATCTCACCCTCTCCGCCAGTCCAGCTTATAAGTGTGATAGCCGGGTCCTGCGCAACAAAGATTCGCAAACTCCGTCAGGTCCGGGAGGAAGCAGCGGTAGCGATAATTTTTGTGTGCCGCAGGGGTGCCTGGCTATCCTTTTTTTCATGGTTCTCCAAGTTAATGGTTTCTTTGCTGCCTGTTTTAAGATATTTTCTAACAAACAGGAGTTGGGAACCACACGATTTTCCAGTTCGCTCCAATTGTAAAGAAGTGTACGGTAATCAAATATTCGATGTCCTATCTTGTTCTTGCCCGAAAATCGAGACCGCAAACATTTGAAGAGGTCGTAGGCCAGAAGACGGTTGTTCGGACTTTGCAAAACGCATTAAGCCGGAAACGGGTCGCCCACGCTCTCCTTTTTAGTGGTGTAAGAGGTGTTGGAAAAACAACGCTCGCCAGAATTATGGCCAAGGCACTGAACTGTGAAAAAGGCCCAATTCCCACCCCTTGTAATATATGTTCATTCTGTAAGGAAATTACCTCCGGTTCCAGTGTCGACCTTCAGGAAATTGATGGCGCTTCCAATCGTGGTATTCAGGAAATTCGTGAATTAAAAGAAAAAATTCGCTTTATGCCGTCAGGCTCCAAGTACAAGATCATCATCATTGATGAAGTGCACATGTTAACCACCGAGGCTTTTAATGCACTGCTCAAAACTTTAGAGGAGCCTCCTGCACATGTCTATTTCATATTTGCCACTACAGAAATTCATCGGGTTCCTGTGACAATTCTTTCCAGATGCCAGCGTTATGAGTTGAAGCGAATTGGGCGTCAGGATCTGACCAGACATTTTGCAAAACTGGCGCAGGGTGAAAAAATTTCCATTGAGTCAAAGGCTCTTGATCTTGTAGTCCGAGAAGCTGGTGGTTCTGTCCGCGATGGCTTGAGTCTGCTTGATCAGATTTTTTCATATTGTGGTGAAGAGGTTGCCGAAAAAGACGTTGTCGAAGTTTTGGGTCTGGTTGGTCATAGAGTGATCGCGGGTCTTGGTAGGTCTTTGCTTAAGGGAGAACTGGCATCGGCTCTCATGCAGCTTGATCAGGTGTATGAGTTTGGCATGGATGTGAAACGCTTTATCAATGATTTGCTCGATTGGTTTCGGGCTCTTGTTATTTGTAAAGTATCAGCTGATCCGTCAGAAATATTGGATATGCCAGCAGATGAGTTGAGTGAACTTCAGCAGGTGGCCTCAGGCTACTCCCATGATGCCTTGTATCTGATGTTCCACACAATGTTTGAACAGCTTGAAAAAGTGACATTTTCCGGGCGTCCTCGCTTTGGTCTTGAAATGGCTTTTATTAAAGCTGTGCAGATAAATGATGTTGTCCCTGTTTCTGATATTTTAGGCAGGATGGACTCTTTACTTGCTGGTTTTTCTCCTGAGTACATTGCCGTAGAAAACGCGGGTCAGAATCAAGGTTCTCACCTTGTTGGCAACGTGGAGCAGGTGATAAAAAAGAAAATGGAAAAACCTGCTCTTCTAAAAAGTGAGCGGGTGGCACCAGGACCCGAGCCAGTGGAACGAAAAATTGTGGCGCAAGCACCGCAG
>CAMYOP010000280.1 GCA_947260045.1 uncultured Desulfobulbaceae bacterium | reverse complement strand
ACGATGCGCCCGTCGGATCCTTTTGTCAACATCTCTTGCAGCCTCAGGACATCCAGGCGGTTCTCTCTCCGCTTTGGACATGTTGCTTGTAACCTATGGGATTATTAATCACAACCCGGAAAATCCACACGACGGATCCAGAGACAGGGTTTTGGTGAGTATGGGACATATTTCTCCAGGTGTATACTCTGTCCTTGCTGAGAATAATTATTTTAGTGAAGATGATTTTCTGAGTGGTTTTCGCAGAACTGGGTCAGGCTTTCCAGGACATGTTGAGTCAATTGCACCAGGTGTGGAATGGGATACAGGAAACCTTGGTCAGGGGCTGTCAGTAGCCGTTGGCATGGCCCAGGCTTTTAAAGTCCAAAATAAGGCTAATCGAGTTATTACCTTCATGGGTGATGGTGAGCATCAGAAAGGCCAGATTGTTGAGGCAATAAGATATGCCAATAAATACAAACTCGATAATCTGACAGTACTTGTTGATAGGAATCATCTCCAGATTTGTGGGAAAACAGAAGACATAATGCCCCAGTCTATTCGCGGCTTGTACAAAGAGTTAGGCTGGAATGTAAAATACCTGGAAGACGGGCACAGTTATAATGATATTTTTCAGGCGCTTGCCGAGTCCTATAAAAACACAAGTGGCGTGCCGACAGTAATTGTTGCAAAAACTGTTATGGGCAAAGGCATCTCTTTTATGGAAAATATTGCAAAATACCACGGTTCTCCGCTTAACGGAGAACAATTAAGTGATGCACTGACGGAACTTGGCCAGGAAAATGATTTTAATGTCTGGCAGGAAAAACGTCAGCTCCCTGTTGGGACTGAAACAATTATGGCACCACGTTCTGATTATCCTGAAATTGATCCAGGGGAGCCGATATTGTACACAGCTGATACCATGACTGATAACAGATCTGCTTATGGCAACGCTTTGCATGGTCTTGCTCAGGCAAATAACCGTACAGACGGATCTGTTAAAGTGGCTGGTGTCTCTTGTGATCTGGAAGGATCTGTCAAAATGGGTGATTTTCATAAACATTCACCGCAAGCATATTTTGAAGCAGGTATCCAGGAACATCACGCCGCAGCCATGTCCGGAGCTTTGAGTAAGGAAGGAATGGCTACTTTTTTCAGTACCTTTGGTGCCTTTGCCGTATCTGAAGTGTATAACCAGAACAGATTAAGTGATTTTAACCATACCAATATGAAAATAGTTGCAACCCATGTTGGCCTGGATGTAGGGGAAGATGGTCCAACCCACCAATGTATTGATTATCTTGGACTTATCAAAAATTATTTTCGATTTTCAGTTTTTATGCCTGCTGATCCAAACCAGACAGACCGCATAGTTCGCTACATTGGAAAAGAACCAGGCAATTTTTTTGTTGGTATGGGGAGATCGAAAACACCTGTTATTACCGATGAAAATGGTGAGGTGTTTTACGGTACTGATTATGAGTTTACCCCTGGTAAAGCTGACTGGATTCGTCGGGGTGATGCTGCGACCCTGGTTACCTATGGCGCCCTAACGCCTGCTGTACTTGAAGCCTGGAAATTACTGAAGGAAGAGGGGATAGCGGTAGGTGTTTTAAATATGGCCTCTTTACTGCCTCTGGATAAAGATGCTCTTGTCGATGCTGGGAAAACAGGTCCGGTTGTAACGGTGGAAGACCATCACGTAGACACTGGACTTGGAGCAAGTGCGGCCACCGTACTCATGGAAGCTGGAGTTCAAACGAAACTCAAACGTTTAGGTGTTCATCATTATGGAGGTTCTGGCAAGCCTGCTGAGTTGTACGCACAGCTCATCGGGCTTTTTTGTTGAAGAGGATTATCTTATTCTTCAAGTGTTTCCAGATGCATCCTGCGAAGCTTGCTCAATGTCTTCAGGTAAATTTTTTCTGAAAGATCATCAATTATGATTTCCAGGGCTTCTTTTTCATTTTCATTGATAGTTGCGGTTGTAACAATAGTAGAAAATTCCTGAGTCCACATTTCTCGAGGTACCTCCCACAGAATTTCTCCACTCTTAAGATCCTGTAAGACATAGCGTACTATCAGACTTAACTTCACTTCAGTTGTCCGGGAATCACCACCCCAGGAGATACTAGGCAGATCAATGGCGACAATTTCACCTGCAAGTATCAGGTCTGCCTGATCCTTATTTTTGGTGGTGCTAACTGCATTTGATTTTTGAAACCACCGAGTTATTTCTCTGTAGAGTTTAGCATCTACTTCCAGCTCACTTGTCCGGTTTTTCCAGTTGGGAAGATAAATTGATTTAGTCGGTCCATCGTAGACATGTGGGAAATAGTATCCACAACCGCTGAGAAAAACAGCGATACATAATGCTATGATCAGGCCTGAAAAGTTTGTTCTCACCGATGCGCTCCTTAATTGGAAATTGAAAGATTATAAAAATATACTGTTTGTTTATTATTTTATATGGTTACCGCTAATGCACAGTTAACATCGGGAGACAGATCGGAGTCTTGTGCTTACCTAAATTTTTCCTAAGACCAAGGGGACTGAATTTTTTTCACGTATTATCAGCGAAAATTATTCTGTCTCCCGAATAATAACGGAAAAATAAAATTGGTCCCTTCCTTTTTAGTTTCTAACTGAGCTTTAGTGTCAATCATATTATTTTATACAACTATATTAACAAGTTTCTTTTTCACCACAATAGTTTTTTTGGCAGTTTTTCCGTCCATGAATTTTTTAACCCGCTCATCAGCAAGAGCTTTTTCCAGTAAAACCTCATCTGCAATATCAGCAGCAACTTGTAATTTTGCCCTAACTTTCCCGTTCACCTGGACAACGATAGTCAGCTTATCTTCAGCGGTAGCCTTTATTTCAAAATTTGGCCATGAGCTCGCATCAAGAGTTTTGCTATGACCAGATATCTCCCAGACCTCCTCGCAAAAATGGGGAACCATAGGAAAGAGGAGCAATAAAGTCGTTTCAAGGGCTTCCCGAAGTATCCGAGGAGAAACCATTGATTTTGTTTCACTTACTTGGCTGGATATTTGATTAACAAGTTCCATGACCCCACTTATAGCAGTGTTGAAATGGAAATTATTTTCAATGGCATCTGTTACTCTGCGGATAGTTTGATGGGTTTTTCTATGCAATTCACGGTCAGCTGGTGACAGATTTTCAAGATCTATGGCAGAGTCATCGGTAAAACAAGTCATGTTTGCTTCAATAAGACGATTTACCCTGTTTAAAAAGCGAGACGCACCGTCTACCCCCTGGGCATTCCATTCAAGATCACGCTCAGGCGGAGCAGCAAACAGCGAAAAAAGCCTGACAGTATCTGCACCGTATTCGTTTATCAAATCATTTGGATCAACAACGTTCCCTTTTGATTTTGACATCTTGGCACCGTCTTTAATAACCATGCCCTGGGTCAACAAGTTTTTAAAAGGTTCATCGACTGTGAGATAACCGAGATCACGTAAGATCTTTGTGAAAAAACGAGAATACAAAAGATGAAGAATAGCGTGTTCAACACCACCGATATATTGATCAACGCCTAACCAGTATTTAGTGGCATTTTTATCCAGAGGTGAATTTGTATCATCTGGGCAGGTGTATCTTGCAAAGTACCAGGAAGACTCAACAAATGTGTCCATCGTGTCTGTTTCTCTTCTGGCTGCTTTTCCACAGGATGGACAGGTTGTGGCTATGAAGTCGGCTTGCTGATGGAGTGGGGCATGGCTACCACCAGAGGATTCGGTTCCGGGTAACTGGACAGGGAGATCACTGTCCGGAACACTCTGCACACCGCATTTGTCACAATAAATGATCGGTATAGGCGTGCCCCAGTATCGCTGCCTTGAGATACCCCAGTCACGAAGACGATAGGTTACATGCTTTAGCCCTATCTTCTGCTTTTCTGCATCTTCTATGATTTTACTTTTAGCACTATCAGAAGCTATTCCATTATACTTGCCTGAATCAGCTAAGACGCCTGGTCCCTCCCAGGCTTCATCCATTGAATCAGCATATAATTTACTATCTACCGGCTGGACAACAGGTCTGATTGAAATATTAAACTTTTTAGCAAATTCAAAATCGCGTTGGTCATGAGCTGGAACGGCCATAACCGCACCTGTGCCGTATTCCATCAAGACAAAGTTGGCAACATAAATAGGGATGCGTTCACCGTTGAAAGGATTGATACAATATCTTCCTGTAAAAGCACCATTTTTTTCAAGATCGTCATTAAGTTCGGCTTGTTGTTTTTCTAAAATGGTATCAGCTATGAATGTACGAACTGTCTCTTCCTGTTCTTGGCCTGATATCAGTGAATCAACTAATGGATGTTCAACCGCCAAAGACATAAAAGTAACACCAAAAATAGTGTCTGGACGAGTGGTGAATATAGTGATTTTTTCATCATGATCAACGATTTGAAAATCACAGGCAAGGC
This sequence comes from uncultured Desulfobulbaceae bacterium, assembly GCA_947260045.1. Taxonomy (GTDB): domain Bacteria; phylum Desulfobacterota; class Desulfobulbia; order Desulfobulbales; family Desulfobulbaceae; genus CAMYOP01. Next base: position 819 of record CAMYOP010000280.1, on the reverse strand, counting down.
CTTCACTTCTGCCAATCCAATTGCGTTGCATGGTCACGACTTTTTCAGGCCAACCACTTAACTTGTCTAGATCAGCAAGAAGCTCATCGGCATAATCTGTGATTTTGAAAAACCAGCCGTTCATCACTTTAGGGATAACAGCTTCATCACAGCGCCAGCACAATCCTTCTATTACCTGCTCACGGGCGAGTACTGTCTGACATGATTCGCACCAGTTTACCGTTGTCTCTTTTCTGTAAGCCAGTTTTTTCTCAAGCATTTTGAGAAAGATCAATTGTTCCCAGCGATAGTAATCAGGATCACAGGTTGCCAGTTCACGGTCCCAATCATAGCTAAGCCCCATAGCTTTTAGCTGGGTACGCATATAATCGATATTTTCATAGGTCCACTTGGCTGGGTGAATACCTCTTTTTAATGCGGCATTTTCGGCAGGCAAGCCAAAGGCATCCCAACCCATGGGATGAATAACATTGTATCCTTGCATCCTTTTATAGCGGGCAATGACATCACCAATGCTATAATTGCGGACATGGCCCATATGGATACGTCCGGAAGGATAGGGAAACATTTCAAGAACATAATATTTTTCTTTTTCAGGGTCTTCACAGACTTTATAAGTCTTGTCAGTTTCCCACTGCTTTTGCCATTTGGTTTCAATTGTTTTGAAATCGTATCGATCGCTGTTGCTATTATTCATGATAACTATATAGAATTAGGAGGATAAAATTGCATCAACCATGCTGGAGGGGAGGATGGATGCTCGTATAATTTTCAAAGGTTGTGTATTGGGCCAGAAAGGTTAACTTGACTGTGCCAATT